>CBDUKE010000063.1:0-17646 GCA_965367725.1 uncultured Maribacter sp.
GTAAATGCCTATAACGCAATGATTATGGCAAGAACAATGGCGACTGGAAAATAAACCACCATGGACTTTAAATCCATAATTTTGGGTAAGAAATAAAATTCCTTTTGACCCGAGCACGATTAATGGCCCCTTGTAATTCCTGCGATCTATGCTGAACTTGTTTCAGTAAAGCAGGAATCTATTTATGGGAAATGGATTCCGCATCAAGTGCGGAATGACAAAGTTGACCTAAAAAAGTTTTGGCAACTAAAGTAGTTGCAATGTCCCGAACGGTCGGGAGCAAGGTTTTAAACTTTAACTAGATAATAAAATCATTTTATATTCAAATCAGTATGAAATATATTAAAACCCTACTCTTTCTTGCGCTATTAAGCTTTGCTTTATTCGCTCAAGGACAGCATTCAAATACGTATTGGCAACAACATGTCGACTACGCCATGGAGGTGAATATGAATGTGGAGAATTATCAATACCAAGGAAAACAAAAACTGGTGTATACCAATAATTCCCCTGATGAATTGACACGGGTGTATTATCATTTGTATTTCAATGCCTTTCAGCCCGGTAGTGAGATGGATATTCGCCTGCAGAGCATAAATGATCCTGATAGCAGAATGTTTGTTGAGGGCAAAAGTAGAATTGCTGTTTTATCCCCTAGCGAAATAGGATACTTGCACCCAACTTCTTTGACACAGGATGGTGAAAAAGTAATGTTCAATGAAGAAGGGACTGTTTTGGTAGTGGCATTGGCCAAACCTATTCCGGCTGGTGGAAAAACAACATTAGAAATGAATTTTGAAGGGCAGGTTCCTGTTCAAATTAGACGTTCTGGGAGAAATAATAAAGAGGGGGTGGCCCTTTCAATGAGCCAATGGTATCCCAAATTGGCAGAATATGATTTTGAAGGATGGCATGCAGATCCCTATATCGCTCGGGAATTTCATGGCGTTTGGGGCGATTTTGATGTAAAATTGACCATTGACAAGGATTATGTTGTGGGAGGGACCGGTTATTTACAGAATCCACAAGAAATCGGCCATGGTTATGAAGCTGCTGGAACCAAAGTGAAAAAGGCAAAAGGAAAGACCCTGACATGGCATTTTAAGGCCCCAAGGGTACATGATTTTATGTGGGCGGCAGATCCAGGTTATCTGCATGATACACTGAAAATGGAAAATGGTCCCACTCTTCATTTTTTGTATAAAAACGATCCAGCTATTATAGAAAATTGGAAGAAACTACAGCCAAAAACCGCTGAAGCCATGGAGTTTTTCAGTAAGAACATTGGCAAATATCCCTACAAGCAGTATTCCGTGATTCACGGAGGTGATGGCGGCATGGAGTATGCCATGGGCACCTTGATAACAGGCGGTCGTAATCTAGGTAGTTTGGTGGGTGTAATGTCCCACGAATTGGCCCACTCTTGGTTTCAACAGATTTTAGCCACCAATGAATCCAAACATGAATGGATGGATGAGGGTTTTACCTCGTTTATTTCCAGTTTATGCATGAACAAGATCATGGATAGAAATAAAGATAATCCTTTTGAAAAAGCTTATAATGCATATCGAAATTTGGCGCTTTCTGGCATAGAACAGCCCCAGACGACCCATGCGGATCGTTATGCGCAAAATTCTGCCTATGGTACCTCAGCATATAGCAAAGGATCTATATTCCTTTCACAATTGGGCTACATTATTGGTCAGGATAAATTAATGGAGACTATTGGAAAATACTTCGACGATTTTAAGTTCAAGCATCCGACGCCCAATGATATAAAAAGAACCGCCGAAAAAGTATCTGGTATGGAACTGGATTGGTACCTAACAGATTGGACCCAAACCACCAATACTATTGATTATGGTATAAAGGAAGTGTCTGCAGACGGAAACACAACCAAAATAAATATGGAGCGCATAGGTTTAATGCCTATGCCCTTGGATATTCTAGTCGTATATACTGATGGTACCCGTGAAACCTATTACGCACCACTTAGAATGATGCGAGGGGAGAAAAAAAACCCGTATGAAGGTATAAAGAGAACTATTTTACCCGACTGGCCTTGGGCTTATCCTACCTTCGAATTTTCGGTAAATAGACCTTTGGGCGATATACGTGCGGTAGTTATTGACCCTTCACAACTCATGGCCGATGTCCATTTGGAAAACAACGTTTGGCAACCCTTGGATTAGGCGTAAATTTTAATTTCTTAGAACGTTTTACGGGTGGTGATCTTGTACCACCAAGTGTTTCTGTACATCTCATTTTTTGCAGTAAGTTCCCTATTGCTCATGGCAAAATGGGTCTTGTCTAGCAACCTATTTCTATAACCCAAAAGGTGGAAGAAAGGTTTTGTGAAAAAATGGGCCACTTTGGTGTTGACCAATAGCGATTGTTTTTGCTTATTGGCCCAAGAAACCCCAGGTAAAATATGAAGTAATGACCCAAAATTACTCCTGCGTAAAAATGCTGATAACGTAAGTGCCCAAGTTGGTGTTTTTCGTATCAAAAAATAGCCTTCCTCACCTTGATCTTGGTAAAGCGGCATGAAAAGAATGGTGTCTTTTTCAGCGTTTATGAACTCATCTTTTTCAATTGCCAAGGGAGTGCCTTCTATTACTTCTTCAAAACTTTTAAACCCTTCCATCATCTTAAAATCCTTAATATCAATAAGGTGATGGCGATAAACAATTTCATAGAAGTTGGAATTATGCTGTGCAGAATTTTGAAGTTGTGTATAGTACTTCTTGAAATTCTTTACATCGGCTCTATTCAAAAACCCACTGAATGCCATGGTCAACCAAGAAAAGGCGATACTATTATTAATTGACATCTCTTCGGTATGTTGACCTGATTCAAAACCTAAAGAAACATATCCTTTCTCGTTGATATAACTCAAAAGCGGGCCATCAAGATATTCCTCTATACCCAAAATAATGGGTACGGGGAAAAGCTTGGAAAACCTCCTATTTATCAATGCGTCGTTAATCGTGATAAATGGCAAGGTTTTACTGGATGTTGTATGAAAATCTATAAAGTAAAATGGCCCTTTTTCATTCTCAAATATCCCTGAAATAAGCTCGTAAATGGCCACCAATTCTTTATCTTCAACAGAAAGTTGTTCCGCTGTCTTTTTATTGATATTCTCGATATTGGAATGGGTCCATATGCGGTTTAAATCTTTCTCAACAAACCGCTTTCCTTTCAATAATGCAGGAATGTTGCCCCGAATACCATAAGCTGACCCCTTGCAGGAAAAAGTGCCCATCCCCAACTCTTTGAAAACCCGCTCAAGCGCTGTAACCCCAGACTGTTCGTTGCCATGAATGCCGCCAAAAAAAATCAAGGTAGGTCCTGGAAGACCTCCTTTAATATGACCAATAATGCGCTTGGTCTCCACCATTATTTCAGGATTCAGGGCTGTGGCCATATCTTATAAATCATTGGAAGTAATAATACCAATCAGTTTTTTGTCGCGCACTACAGGCAGACAATTTATTTGATGCTGCTGCATTAATTTTTTAGCTTCCTCCAAAGGGGTTCCTGGCGTTGCCGTAATCAAATTTTTCTGCATTATTTTCTTAATGCTTTCTTCATGTTTTTTGGGCTTATCCAAATACTTGCCAACATCTGTCCAGGTTAAGAGGCCCACTAAATCCAAGTGATCATCAAGAATGGGAACATGGTGAATATTTTTCCATTGCATCATTCTCAAAACAAGTTCCATGCTGTCACTTTCCTGAGCGGTAATAATTCTGATATTCATACGTTCCCCAACCTTTCTGTTGCTTTTTGGAATCTTGAATTCATCACCTCTTGGTAATTGCCATGCATCGATATTATATCCCTTTTCCTGCCTTTCATACATGGTTGCAGATAATATTTTAAGCGCATCAGGAGTTTTGAAGTCCTTTTTAAGTTTCCGGAAGGCTTCCACAATCCACCTTGAGCCATTTCTTGAATTTATCCTTTGCTTGATAATCCGCAAATAATGTTCTGCATCTTTCGGGGTAACTTTCATACTATATAGGCCTCGGTAGGCCATTGGCAATAAGTGATCCAATAAAAGTTCTTGGCTTGAGATTAATTTGCCATCCCAATAAAACTGGGCGGCCATACCGTATCTGGCTGCATTGAAGAAATTGCTTTTTACATCTTTGAACTCCATTTTAGTATGAATGTCATCAAACTCTTTGGGCCTGCCTTTCATTACACCAACCCAGAACATCATATTGGCAATTTCATCCGAAGTTGAGGGCCCAGCAGGAAGGTATCTGTTCTCAATTCGTATATGGGGTTTACCATTCGAGGTTCCATAACATAGCCTATTCCACTTATACACTGTACCATTATGTAATTTCAGTGCCTTTAATTTTGGAATCTTGCCATTTTCTACATCGGTCATGCTATCCGTATGAAAATCCGAGGTAATGAGACTTCTGAACCCAATAACGGTGTCCTTAAAAAAGTCGGCCACAGAGCCTTCTACCCATTTGTTGCCAAAACCTACTCTCGGCTCTCTTTCATTCAAGACAAAAGTGCTTGCCCGTGTATCAACACTTTGGGCGAAAAGAGCGATACGGGTCTCTTCCCATAGTTCGCGACCCATTAACAACGGTGAATTTGTGCATATGGAGAGAATAGGACCAGCAATGGCCTGCGCCCAATTATAGGTGTCCGCAAAATGCTCTTGATCTATCTGTAAATGTGATTGAAAACTGGTATTACACCCTTCATACAGTATTGAATCATGTTTTAAATTCAGTTCATCAACCCCTTTTATGTGTAATTCAATATCATTTTTCCGAACTTCCTTGATGGCTTCATTTAATATTCGATACCGTTTTAAAGGTGTCATATAAGAAAGTTGCAAATGTTTCGTCCTGATTGTAGGTAGAATGCCAGTTAACATGATTTTCGTATCCCGTTTTTTGGCCACCTCATTAACCTGGTCCAAAAGATCATTCAAATTCTTATGAAGTTTTGAAAAGCAATCTCCTGTTAATTCAAGGGGTTCCAGATTTATTTCAAGGTTATACAGCGCCAGCTCAGATGTAAAATGTTTCTTATCTAGCTCTTTCAAAATTTCATCGGCATTCTTGGCTGGCTCCCATTCGTTATTTACCAAACAAAATTCCTGTTCCGCACCTACTCTGGTAACATCATTTTCAAACATGCCATTTTCGAGCATATATTCCAAGGCCTTAATGTCTGACATAAGTTGTTTTATATAAACAGCCTTGTTCGGATTGCCAATTAATTTTTCTACGTTCAATTCTCCCATTTTTATGATATTAAGATCCGCTAGTTTATCCAGAATAGATTTTATCTCACACAATATAAAGCCTTTTTATGCTGTCAGCAAATGACAAATGTCATAAAACCCATGCGATGAATTTTCTTTACTTTTACCTAACCATGTCAATGAAATTTCCCAAGAAAGAAAAACTCAAAAGCAAGACGCTCATAGCGCTGCTTTTTAAAGAAGGAAAAACACTAACGAGTTTTCCATTCAAGCTTATATACCTGAAGGTTGAAGTGCCTGTGGATGCAAAATTCAAAACAGGCGTGGCTGTTCCCAAAAAGAACTTTAAGAGTGCCGTTAAAAGAAACCGCATCAAGCGATTGCTACGTGAAACTTACCGATTAAACAAACACTTGGTATTTAACAATAGTAAGGGAAACTTTGCGTTTCTAATTTTATATCTTGGCAAAGAAATGCCAACTTACCCTGAGGTAGATAAAGGCATGCAGAAAATACTTCGAAAATTTCTAAAAAAGATTGATGATGCGAAAGTTGATTAAAAAAAAGGTGTTGGTTCCCATTTTGGCCATTACATTTTTAGTTGTAGGTAGTGGTTTTAAGAGCGATTTCTTCGAAATTGCCAAACAGATAGAGATTTTCACCACCCTCTTCAAAGAGTTGAATATGAACTATGTTGATGAAACCAACCCTGCCGAATTGATGGATACGGCCATTAAGAATATGTTGAACGAGCTTGATCCGTATACCAAATTCTTGAATGAACAGGATGTTGAGGCTTATAAAATCAATAACGCTGGCGAATATTCGGGTATAGGAGCCTTAGTACGATCTTATAAAGATAGATTATTGGTCATAGAGCCATATAAGGATTACCCGGCGGATAAAGCAGGACTCAAGGCTGGTGATGAGATTATTAAAATTGGGGAAATTAATGTGGCAGATTTTGATGACAATGCCAGTGAATTGTTAAAAGGCGCCAACAACTCTGCTGTGGCAATTACCTATAAAAGACTGGGCAAGATCAATACCACTTCTATTAAAAGGGAAGCTATTGAAGTTGATGCTGTGCCTTATTACCATATGGTTGATGATAAGACAGGGTATATTGTATTGGCAAAATTCAATGCAAAGGCAACCTCCCAAACCAAAGCAGCACTTCTTGACCTTAAAGGAAAGGGTGCCGCAAAAATAATCTTGGATTTACGTGGAAATCCGGGTGGATTATTATCCGAGGCCATAAACGTTACCAATCTATTTGTGCCCAAGGGGGAATTGATTGTTACCACAAAATCCAAGGTTAAAAAATTCAATTCGGAATATAGGACCAAAAACAAGGCGGTTGATACTGAAATACCTTTGGTTGTTTTAGTGAATGGCAGTAGTGCTTCAGCAAGTGAGATCGTATCAGGCAGTTTGCAGGATTTGGACCGTGCTGTAATTATAGGCGCCCGTAGCTTTGGTAAAGGTTTGGTTCAAAGGCCTATGAAACTCACCTACGGAACCCAGCTAAAAGTAACCATTAGTCGTTATTACACGGCTTCAGGGAGATGTATACAATCGCTGGACTATTGGAATCGGGACGAAGATGGGAATGCTGTACGTACTACCCAATTCAACGAATTCAAAACAAGAAATGGTCGTAAGGTCCGGGACGGTGGTGGCGTTTTACCTGATGTTGTAATCGATGAGCTGAATACCAATTCCTTAACCAAGGCATTGGAGCAAAACAACATCATTTTTGATTTTGCCACAGATTATCATTACCAAAATACTTTAGAAAATCTTAGCAATATCTCTTTTTCGGACGCTGATTTCAATACTTTCAAATCCTTTGTTGGTCAAAGTAATTTTTCCTATGAGACGAAATCGGAAAAGGCAATCAAAGATGCCATGGACAATGAGGATAGCGATGTTTTAGGGGCTTCTGTACAAGAGCACTATAAATCCCTTTTGGCAGAAATCGAAAAAAGTAAATTCTTGGCCTTGGATAAACATCAAAGGGAAATCCAGAAAAAATTGGAAGACGAAATCGTAAAAAGATACTTTTATCGAGAAGGACTATATGAACATTATTTGACCCACGACGAAGCGATTTTGGCTGCCACCGAACTATTGTCAAATGAAGGCAAATATAAAAGTATACTACAATAGTCCCGAGTTATTTATAGTTACTAATGCCAGGATCTGATTTTATAAAATGGTTGCCGCAGTTAACGGCTTTTGGGTACATACACCTTTTTAGTTTGCGCCTTCAGCCCTAAAAGTATCCCGTGATCATCGCCTACTTCAAGATGGTGGATTTTTATCGACCAATTATCAATATTCCTCCCATTTAACATGCTTTCCCAACCATTATTTAGCTATTATCCCTACTTAAATACTCCCATGACAAATATGCTAAACGAACTGCGACATCAAGTAGTTGGTTTGGCAATTCACAAGTTTAGCTGGTATTAAATAATTGAAGCCTAAAACAATAGAATTATGGTATTGATTAATTACATTTATAATTCAATGCATTGTCATTATCAAAAACACATAAATAGTTAAAGCTTCCACCAATTTCAATCACTGATTATGAAAAAAATTCTGTTTACTATTCTGATTACCACCCATCTTATGGCGTTTGCTCAAAAGGAGGCAAAAGAGAAGATAATACCCATTCCCAAACCACAGTCATTTGTAACATCGCATCAGGGAACGTTTAATGGTAAAACCATAAAGTATAAAGCTACCGCCAAAGAATCCTATTTAAAAAATAGCAAAGGTGATTCTGTTGCCTCTATATGGTCAGTAGCATATACCCAAGACGGTATCACCAATAGTTCAAAAAGACCCGTAACCTTTGTGTTTAATGGCGGACCAGGTTCAGCCTCAGTATGGTTGCATATGGGATTGTTTGGCCCTAAAATCGTTAAAGTGGATTCAGATGCCAAAAAAGATGATGGAGCCGCACCCTACGATTTAAGGACCAATGAACATGGTCTTTTGGATTTAACCGATTTGGTATTCGTTGATCCGGTAGGTACGGGATATAGTAGAGTCATTGGCAAAGGAAAAGAAAAGGATTATTGGGGTTTAAAGGAGGATGCTAAATCTGTAGCACAGTTCATGCGCCAATGGATTACCGAAAATAAACGTTGGTTTTCACCAAAATATATCGCTGGTGAAAGCTTTGGAACCACACGCGCGGCCGCAGTAGGTAAGGAATTGGAAGGCGGTGGGCAAAATATGGCATTAAACGGACTCATATTAATATCCCAGGCTTTGGATTATGATGGTTCTACCTCAATACACAATAACATAACCTCTTATGTAACCTATTTACCAAGTATGGCAGCCACCGCGTGGTACCATAAAAAAGCAGGGCAAGGTAAAAATCTGGAAGATTTTATAGCCGAGTGCCGTAAATTCACTTATGAGGTCTATACCCCTGCTTTGTACAAAGGATCCTTATTGTCCGAAAATGAAAAAAATGCCATTGCTGAAAAATTGGCCTATTTCATTGGGCTGGACAAAGACTATATCCTAAGATCTGATCTTCGCATTTTAATGCATCGTTTTCAAAAACAATTATTGGCAGATAAAGGGCTGTCCATTGGCCGATTGGATGGGAGGTTCATGGGCGATGAAGCCGATAAACTTTCTGAAAATCCGCATTTGGGAGATGCCGCTAGCTACCAAATAAGTTCTGCCTATACGGCAGCATTGAACCATTATTATGCCTCGGTTTTAAAAGTAGAAATGGATAGGCCATATTTGACATCGAACAGCAAAATTGGAAGCACATGGCGATGGAGAACCGTAGCTGATGGCAGTTATTGGGAACCAACGCCAGTTAATGTGTCAAGGGCATTAGGCGAAACGATGCGGCGAAATACCGATATGAAAGTCCTGGTTGCCAGTGGGTATTATGATTTGATCACTCCTTTTTTCGATGCAGAATATACTTTTTCTAGAAACGGAATTGTCAAAGAAAGAGTAGAGATGACTTATTACGAGGCAGGACATATGATGTATACGCACGAACCTGACCTGATCAAAATTTCAAAGGACATTAGAAACTTTTTAACCGCACAATAATAATCAAATCAAAAGGGATGAAGCTATTGCACTTTTTTGTTGCCGTTTGTTTCTGCTTTTCGTGTGGAAATGAGTCGAAAACCGAAAAGTCGTTGACAGCGAATGAAACAGAGACGCTCCTGGTACAAAAAACTTCTTTAATAGTACTAGGCAATGTACAAGACGCCGGCTCCCCACATATTGCCTGTAAAAAAGAATGTTGTAATGCATTATTCGTAGATCCAGATGCAAATCGTAAAGTGGTCTCTCTGGGTTTATTGGATGCTGAAAACGAAAAGACATACCTATTTGAAGCGACCCCTGACATTTCGGAACAACTTAAAAATTTAAAGAGGAAAGCACCTTTCAATGCAAGTGAAATACCAAATGGTATATTTATTACACATGCCCATATTGGCCATTATACGGGGCTTATGTACCTCGGTAAAGAAGCCACAGATGCAAAAAGTACCTTGGTATACGCCATGCCCAAGCTAAAGGCTTTTTTAGAGACCAATGGCCCTTGGGGCCAATTGGTCTCCAATAAAAACATAGTGTTAGAAGAAATTCATCATAATGAGGGAATCCATTTATCGCCAAATATAGAAGTCATTCCCATTAGGGTGCCACATCGCGATGAATATTCAGAAACTGTTGGCTTTAGAATTATCGGCCCAAACAAAAGTGTTTTGTTTATACCTGATATAGACAAATGGGATAAATGGCAGACCAATATTATAGAAGCTGTAATGGGCGTGGATTATGCATTGATTGATGCAACCTTTTACGATGCCGCAGAAATTAACAATCGTGATATTTCCGAAATTCCCCATCCGTTTGTGGTTGAAACCATGGCATTGTTCAAGAACCAGCCTGAAGCTATAAGAAACAAAATTCATTTTATTCATTTGAACCATACCAATCCGCTCTTGAATCCAGAAAGCGAACAATCGAAGGAAGTATTGGCCAAAGGCTTCCATATTGCCAGAATCAATGATATCATCAGCCTTTAAGGAACATATTGCCCAAGCACTTGGTAGTCCCATTTCTAAAGTCAATACAGTGTCTGGAGGGGATATTTCAAAGGCTTATTGTATACATACCTCGACACAACGTTTTTTTCTCAAGGTAAATGAAAGTGCTTTTGCATTGAAAATGTTCCTTGCAGAAAAAAAAGGGCTTGAAGACATTAATGGCACCAAAACAATCAAAGCCCCGGAAGTAATCCATTGTGGCCAACATGAAAGTGGTTCTTATTTATTGTTGGAGTTCATTGAATCCAAAAATCCAACTTCGCGAGAATTCGAAGCCTTCGGCCATCAGTTAGCGGATTTACATGCCTTTGCTGTTGGCGATTCCTTCGGATGGACACAAGACAACTTCATCGGCAGTTTACCGCAATCAAACAAAAACCATCCGGATTGGACGTTGTTTTATGTGCATGAGCGCTTATTGCCCCAACTTAAAATGGCCAAGGAAAAGGGGTTATTGGATTCCAGTGAAATTCCTACTGAAAGCAACCTTGTACAAGGTTGCCAGCAATTTTTCCCAAAAGTAAAACCGGCATTGCTTCATGGGGATTTATGGAGTGGCAATTATCTGATTAGCGCCCAAGGCATTCCTTATCTAATTGATCCCGCGTTATACTTTGGTCATCATGAGGTAGATACGGCTATGACACAGCTCTTTGGCGGCTTTTCCCCAAGTTTCTATGCTGCTTATGCGGAGCGGATTCCAGCGGAAACCCTACATAAAGAAAGAAGGGAAATTTACCAATTGTATTACCTTTTGGTGCATCTTAATTTGTTCGGAAGAACGTATTATCCATCTGTCAAACACTTACTGAAAACATACTTTGATTAGCGATACAACCCATCGCATAATTAGCTAACTTTAGGATAACCAATCCCGCTAAAGAAAATGCGATTCGCCAAACGACTGAGCCTAATATTAGCTAGCTGTTTAATGTTCTTTTTCCTTTTTAATTGCAAGAAATCAAATAATAAGGCATCCTCCTATACCACTTGGTCCTCATATTTGGGTGATTCGGGGCGCAGCCACTACTCCACATTATCCGAGATTACGCCAAAGAATGTAACAGGCCTAAAAGTTGCTTGGAGCTACAAAGCGCCTGATTGGGGGCAAATGCAGATGAATCCTATTGTTGTTGACAGTGTGCTTTATGGAGTAACCGCAGCCTTACGCGCTTTTGCCCTAAACGCAGCAACAGGGGAAGAGCTTTGGCGTTTTGGTGATTCATTGCAAGTATGGCACTCCACAAGTCGTGGTGTTTCGTATTGGCAAAACGCCGATGACAAACGTATTTTATTTACTAGGGGCTCCGATTTGTATGCCTTGGATGCGATAACAGGAAAACCAATCAACAGTTTTGGGAATGAGGGAAAGATAGATATGCGTTCAGGTCTCCCGGAGCGTGATAAAGATAAGTTCGTAATCTCAAATACGCCAGGAACAGTTTATAAAGATTTGATTGTAATGCCCCTACGGCTTTCAGAGGACGTTGATGCAGCACATGGTGATATCATGGCTTTCAACATTGTCACTGGAGCGCTTGAATGGGCATTTCGTCCTATACCCTATCCTGGGGAGGAGGGGTATGAAACCTGGGAAGATAAAGACGCTTACCAAAACGAATTGGTTGGTGCGGCCAATAATTGGGCCGGAATGGCAGTAGATGAGGAGATGGAAATCATCTATATACCAACAGGTTCAGCAGCTCCAGATTTCTATGGTGGTATGCGCAAAGGAAGCAATTTATATTCTGATTGTCTGTTGGCCCTGAATGCGAACACAGGGGAACGAATCTGGCATTTTCAGTTTACCCATCATGATATATGGGATAGAGACCCCCCGGCCCCACCTAATTTATTGATGGTGGAACGGAATGGGAAAAATATTCCTGCAGTGGCGCAAGTGACCAAACAGGGATATGTCTATGTTTTTAATAGAAGAACAGGGGAACCTTTATTTGATATTATAGAAAAACCAGTTCCCTCATCACAATTGAAAGGCGAAGCAGCCTGGCCAACGCAGCCTTTTCCAGTGGCACCCAAGCCTTTCGCTAGACAATCCACTGATATTACCGAGAATGATGTTAGTCCGTATGCAGCAAATAAAGAAGAGTTAAGGGGGGTGCTTAAAATGGTCGATAAACGTATTTACGCACCGCCAAGTGTTGATCCTGTCTTACTGTTTCCAGGGTACGATGGAGCGGCAGAATGGGGAGGAACTGCGGCGGACCCTGAAGACGGAATCATTTATGTGAATTCCAACGAAATGCCCTGGATCATGCAAATGGAAGAAGTTGTTGAAAAAAGTAATGGGACCTCATTAGGGGAACAGATTTATAGCAATAATTGTGTTATTTGCCATAAATCTGATAGGTCGGGAATGGAATTAAGTAATTTTCCATCACTTATAGGTATAAAAGCATCCAAAACAAAGGAAGAGGTTACTGTACAAATCACCCAGGGAAAAGGAATGATGACTGGATTTCCACAAATTAAAGGCAATGAAATGGATGCGCTATTGAATTTCTTGTTTGATGAAAATGATAAACAAGAAGTCGCACCAGAAAAACCAACCACATATCCTTTACCCTATAAACACAAAGGATATGACAAATTTCTTGATAGCAATGGTAACCCGGCGATTACACCGCCTTGGGGCACTTTACATGCCATAGATTTAAATACCGGAGAGTATATTTGGTCGATTCCCTTCGGTGAAACGCTGTCCTTAAAAGAACAGGGCATAACAGGAACGGGTTGTGAAAACTATGGAGGACCTGTTGTGACTGAAAACGGCTTGCTTTTTATTGGAGCCACTAAAGATGGCTATTTTAGGGTGTTTGACAAACACAATGGTGCCTTGTTGTGGGAATACAAATTGCCTGCTGCGGCATTCGCAACACCCGCGATGTATGAAGTTGATGGTAAACAATATATTGCCATAGCTTGTGGTGGTGAAAAATTGGGTACCGAAAAAGGAAATCAAATCATTGCTTTCGCTTTGGAATAAAATAGTAAATAATGCAAAAACTAAGAACTTTAGTCGTAGGATGTGGCAATATGGGAACATCACATGCACGGGCCTATCACCAATTGGACGGTTTTGAAATCGTAGGACTGGTAAGTCGCAAACCTGAAAGTCGAGAGAAATTGTCCAGAGAACTCGGTGGCTTGCCCACTTTTGGGGATTATGAAACCGCTTTAAAGACTACGAAACCCCATGCCGTTTCTATCAATACCTATCCCGATACCCATGCCGATTATATAAGAGCGGCTCTAGAAGTGAATGCCCATGTGTTCGTAGAAAAACCCCTGGCATTGACTGTTGGGGAAGCGCAAAGTTTGGTCGATTTAGCAAAGAAAAGAAATAGAAAAATGGTCGTTGGCTATATTCTGCGTGTTCACCCCACTTGGACTAAATTTGTGCAGGCAGCACGCTCTTTGGGTAAGCCTTTGGTCATGCGTATGAACCTAAACCAACAGAGCTCCGGTGATAATTGGTATACGCATAAACAGTTGATGCATTCCATGTCGCCCATTGTGGATTGCGGCGTGCATTATGTTGATATTATGTGTTTAATGACACAATCGGTTCCAGTTAGTGTAAGTGCCATTGGAGCCCGACTATCAGATGAAATCGATTCTAAAATGTACAATTATGGCCAATTACAAGTGCGTTTTAAGGATGGATCTGTGGGTTGGTACGAAGCAGGTTGGGGCCCTATGATGAGTGAAACGGCAGTTTTCATTAAGGATGTCATCGGACCAAAAGGTTCCGTTTCAATTTCCGATGAAATAAAAGGCGATTCACAGGATATTGAAGGGCATACAAAAACAGCTGGCCTAAAACTACATCATGCCGCCTTGGATGATAAAGGTAATTTTATTAATAAGGACGATTTTGAAAGCACTACCAATGAGCCTGATCATGATGGTTTGTGTCGGTTGGAGCAAGAATATTTTCTTAAGGCCGTTACCGAAGACCTTGATTTAAGTAATCACCTTAGGGATGCCGTCAATAGTCTACGCATTGTTTTAGCTGCCGATGAATCTTTTAGAACAGGTAAAACAGTTGAATTATAGCTGGACTACAGTTTAAGATTTTAACGAAGTAATGCTCAAAAAGGGGCACAAAACGACATGGCATCTTACAAAACAGGCTATTTAGTTAAATAAAGCAGACCCTTGCCCTGCTGTTTAAAAATGCGTTTGGTTCGTAGATAACGGTTCAGGTTGTATTCATCGTAGTTTTTGGAAGCCTTGTCCACGCTACTTACTTTTACTCTTCCAGAGGAATGAATGAATTCGTTATCACCGATCCACATACCTACATGCACTACTTTTTCCTTGGTGGATTCGGAAGCCTTGGTACCGAAGAACAAAAGGTCCCCAGCTTGCAATTTTTCAAAATTTCCAATAGAATCAACGGGTATGCCTGTATGAACCTGTTGGGATGCATCACGTGGAATCACCATTCCGTTTAGGAAATAAATGGTCTTGGTAAAGCCACTGCAATCAACTCCTTTGGTCGATGTGCCTCCCCAGAGATAGGGCACACCCATCAATGCTTTTCCAGTGGACACCAAGGTTTCATTCGTTGGGTTTAAATTATTTAACCAAGAATCATAAGGTTCCGCCTCATTTTCACGGACATAGGCATTGCGCCCATCTGGAAACCTTACAATATAGTTATTGTCGGTATACTTGACGATGGTCAACAAGTTCCCGGCAGTTAAATCGGAAACAATAGAAGTATTATCATCGGGACCCGCATAGGCATGACCATAGGTTTGGGTGTAAATAATTTTCACATCACGATCCCAATTTTCGGCTTTTAGTTCATCGGCCAATTCTATTCCTCCAGCATCCACCCAAGCCAAATAATTGTCAGGGGTTTGCACATAATACCAATCATCTTCCTGTTTATATACTTTTAATATGGTTCCCAAGGTTGCCTGAGTCGCCAATTCAGAGGAATGAGAAGGATTGCTTCGCAAATTTGCCACCGAAATATTGATGATGGCCTTTGTTCTTTTTCCAAGATAATCCGCAGGCAACACTTGTATGCTATCAACAAATGCAATGCTATCAGCTGCTAAACGGGTCTTTAAAGCCTTAACGGCCTCCGGAAGGTTAGTTTCGCCTTTTAAAATAAACTCATCGGTTTTTTTTATAGCTGTTACATCAAATAGGGCTACTCTTTGATCAGGGGCATATTCCGCTTTAATTTCAGCGAGCTTTATCAAAATCGGCTCTTCAGGCTTGTTCGGATCTTCCTTGCAGCCTATAAAGAAAATGATGCTTAACACGATTGCACAATTGTAAAGTATTGATTTCATTTTAATCTTTTGTTTTTGTAAAAATACGGATATTCTGTCATCTCTTTTGAATCATCTTGCTAAATAGTAAGGTAATACCCGCATGAAAACTTCGTCCTTTTTTGATTAATTTCGCTTTGCATGAAAAAATTAAAGGTCATAGAGCTTTTTGCGGGGGTTGGAGGGTTTCGTCTAGGGCTTGAAAATACCGGTAATTATGAGGTAGTTTGGTCCAATCAATGGGAGCCATCAACCAAGGTTCAGCATGCCTCAATGGTTTATGAAACCCGTTTTGGTCCCCAAAATCATAGTAATAATGATATTTCCGAAGTGCCAACATCTGAAATCCCAGATACAGATATATTGGTAGGTGGTTTTCCTTGCCAGGACTATTCCGTTGCCACAACATTGCAAAGCTCTAAAGGATTGCTTGGCAAGAAAGGAGTTTTATGGTGGTCTATACATCGTATCCTATCGGAAAAAGTAAATCCCCCCAAATATTTATTCCTTGAAAACGTAGATCGTCTATTAAAATCGCCCTCTTCACAACGGGGACGTGATTTTGCGATAATGCTCAAAAGTTTGGATGATTTAGGGTATGCAGTGGAGTGGAGGGTCATCAATGCGGCGGAATATGGGATGCCACAACGCCGCAGACGTATATTTTTCTTGGCATATCATAAAACTACGCCCCTATTTCAATCCTTGGAAACGTCGCATAAAAAGGATTGGATTTTAGCAAAGGGAACTATTGCAAATGCTTTTCCCGTACATAACACACCAAAGCAATATCACAATTTCAACATTGAAGGTGATTTGGTCAAAATTTCAGAACAATTTAACCTTGGGGGAAAACTATCCCCTTTTGCAAATAGTGGCGTATTTATCAATGGGCAAGTGTACACTGCCAAAACGAGTCCAAATTATGCCGGGCCAAGAACCGTAGTTGCTGATGTATTGCAAAATGGGGAGGTTACTTCGGACTTTTATGTCCCGACTGAGGACTATCCCAAATGGGAATACCTGAAAGGAGCCAAAAAAGAGATACGTACCGCCAAAAATGGTTTTGAATATAGCTATACTGAGGGTGGAATGATCTTTCCAGATGCGCTGGACAATGCCTCGCGTACCATAATTACTGGAGAGGGTGGTAAAAGTCCGTCTAGGTTCAAGCATGTAGTGCAAACCGCGAAAGGCTTGCGTCGATTAACACCGGTTGAGCTGGAACGTTTGAACATGTTCCCGGACAACCACACCTTATTGGAGGGCATTTCAGATACTAAAAGGGCATTTTTTATGGGAAATGCGCTAGTTGTTGGTGTAGTGGCACAAATCGGCAGCGCGTTGTACAGTAAAATCAATAGTTAGGGTATGGGTCTACTACATATACTTCATGTAAAGTCACTATTGTATATAGGGCCCAACTTATTTTATTTTTAGAGATCCAGAACTTTTACCGGAAAAATTTCTAAATACCCCCCAAGAACACCATGGGAAAATGGAAATAGCGGCAATGGATTCCAAAAAAATAGAGGCTCAATAATGCTCGACCCAGATCAAGGCCGAAAAGCCCCTTAAATTGATCCCAATGATCGATTTAATGATCGAAACAGGAATCCCCAAACAATTGGTTGAGGCAGTTTTACAAACCACTTGGTCTGTCCTACCCAAAATCGACCCCTCAATATTCCGTAAATATGCATTTCATCGATAAAGCAATACCGGTTCGATGTTGTGGCGGCTTATAAATGCAACATTATTGGATTGGAAAACCGACCAAACAGTTTGTTTGGCAGAATATAGCATACCAAACTGTCTTAAAAAGAATATTGTATCTTTTCGTATAATTTGAACCATTGAAATGTGCTTAACTCAATAATTATACATTAAAAATGCCTGGGCTTCCTATAAGCAAGCCGTTATTCTTCAATAGTGCCAACCAACCAAAGGAACTATGATTAAATTCTTT
>CBDUKE010000064.1:0-17631 GCA_965367725.1 uncultured Maribacter sp.
TTTTGAATCATTGAAATCAAAGATAGAAATGGAATTAAAAGATAAATAACGAAAGCACAACAATGTATAAAAATAATTGCTCAATTTTGGGCTTAACCAAAGGTCGTTGCAAGTTTACTACGTCTGATTTTCTTTCGGAAAATCCTCGCACGTAAACCCGCAACTATTCTTATACGTAACCGTTAGGCAACATATGAAAAAAGCACTAATCATTTTGGGAATATGTTGTTTTATGTTCCATACAAAAGCGAATTGCCAAATGAAAACCAATGAATATGAAGTGGAAATTGACAAATTACTTCTGGAAAAAAATCCTGATTATTATGATGGACTAAAAAAAATCCTTTCGGAGTTTCAAAAAGATCTAATTTCAAAAGGTATCATTGTCGACGGGACTCATCAAAGCTATGTTGGATTGTTAAAACAAATTAGCGAGGATGATAAAATGGAGTTTCAAATAGAATATGACCTAAAACTGGCACTTAAAGGACTTGGCGAAGGAATTACTAAAATCATGCCTTCCATCGAAAGTACTTTGCTTGCACAAAACTACTCGAATATTGAGAATTCGAAGGACTTCCTTTTTAATCAAAAGGTATCGAAACTATTCAAAAACGGACAGGAATTAAATCGCTCAATATTTTCTGAATTAATACTGGACACATATAGCGAAGCTGATTTTCAATTACCATTGATAAAGTTGAAAATTTTTCGATTTCTAGATCCAGATTCAGACGGTATTATGTATATCTATGTTGGTCGACCAAATCCAGAATAAATACGTTGCCTATAAAAACCTATAGCAACTATTAGAAATAACCAACGAAAAAATCGCCCTTTTTCTAAAACAATTCACTAATTAATGCCTTCATAATTCATATTGACCAGAGCAGCGACTTAACACGTGACTTACTTGTCATAATCACAGCTTTAAATATTGAATTATTCCGAAGTTTTGATTTCTTCAATTCCAATATTCTTTAAAGCGGAATTTACTTTTGGCAGATCTTCTTCCATTACGGTTTTAAGATTACCCAGATGTTGATCCAGTTCTGCGGTTAGCTCTTTAAAGACCTTATAGGCGCCATCAGTTGGTTTTGCTTCGCCATTTTCCACACTGCGCCGTAGAGAGGCGAGTCGATTATTCAATTTTATTGGAAAATTCAAAGGATCTTGGTTCGATTGATTTTTTACTTGATACAATTCTTCCTCAATGGCGGATAGTTTTTCCAAGAAAGGTGTTACTGTCCTTTTTATATCGGAAGCCGATAGTTTTTCCTTGCCTGAATCGATATGTGATTTAATTTCGCGTATGCGGATAACAGCCTCATTGGCAGTACTAGTTTTTTGCATGATTTTATTCGCCAAGTCAAATTGCTCTTCCAAATCTTCTTTTGTGATCCCTTTTAAATTAGGGTCCATTTGTACTTCAAAAGAATAGGTTTTTTCATATTCTTTGGTTTTCATACGCACTTTGTATGAGCCAATGGGTGCCTTTGGTCCACGTTGCGGTCGAGCACTCCATATAATCATACCTTCAAATTCCGTAGCACCAGGGTATCTTAAATCCCAAGTAAAAGTATTAAGTCCTTTCGCGGTTGTAGGTTTTGAAGAACCTCCTTTTTGCCACCAAGGAAGATCTGGGTCTACTTCGTATTTGGGTTTGCTTCCCGTGAAGGTGTTGATCAATTTATCATTAGCATCCAAAATCTCAAAAGTGATAGTGTCTCGCTGGTCTTTAAGATAGTATTGGATAGAAGCCTCAGTGATTCCCCGTATGGGATCTGCTGGTTCAAAGAGTACAGCCGTTTGATTTTTCATTTCTGGTTTGTACTGGCGTAGGGGTTGAATGTCATCCAAAATCCAGAAACCCCTTCCATGGGAACCCAAAACCACATCATTGTCCTTGACGACCAAATCACGAATAGGCGTATCGGGAAGTTTCAATTGTAGACTTTGCCATAGTTCACCATCATTGATAGAGAAATAAACGCCATGTTCCGTGGCTAAAAACAATAAACCTTGCCGGACAGGGTCTTCGCGTACGGCACGGGCAAAATGGCCATCTTCTATGCCGTTGGTGATCTTCGTCCATGTTTTGCCATAGTCATGCGTTTTGAAAACATAGGGTTGGCGGTCATCTACTTGATAGCGGTTTGCAGCAACGTACAAGGTGCCCGGTCGGTGTTTTGATTCATCTATGATACTTACCCTGGAAAATTTAGGAAGGTTATTCGGAGTGATATCTGCCCAGTTCTTGCCACCATCACGGGTGATATGAATTTTTCCATCATCAGAACCTGCCCAAATCGTGTTAATATCATGAGTGGAAGGCGCCAAGGCAAAGACAGTAGCATATATTTCAGGCCCATTCATGTCCATGGTGATAATACCTCCTGTTTTTCCTAAGGTTTCAGGATCGGCGTAGGTCAAATCTGGACTTATTTTTTCCCAAGATTGCCCATCATCCGTTGTTTTCCATACATGTTGTGAACACGTGTACATCACGTTCGGGTCTTGTGGTGCGAACATGATTGGGAAGGTCCATTGCCAACGCTCAGGAAGCGCACTCGCAGGTTCGCCGGAAAAGAAACGAGGGTATACCTGAATATCTCTGGTTTGCCCGTTACTTCTATCATATCTTGTCAAAAGTGCACCTTGACTGCCTGCATAAAAGATATCCTTATCAACAGGGTGTTGCGTAATCCATCCACTTTCGCCACCGCCTACGGCATAGTACCATCCATGGTTTGGCCCACGGGCTTGCATATGGTCCCACCCATCACTGGGCATGGCCAAAGTACTATTATCTTGTTGAGCTCCTGCTACATGATAGGGCACGTCGCTGGTGGTCATTACATGGTAAAATTGAGTCGTCACATAATCTTGTTCTGTCCAGCTCTTTCCACCATTGATACTGACGTTTCCACCACCATCGTTGGAGTTGATCATGCGGTCAGGATTATTCGGATCGATCCATAAATCATGGTTATCTCCGTGTGGGACTTTAATCGTCGTGTCAAAGGTCTTGCCTCCGTCGGTCGACTTATAAAATCCTGTATTCAAACAATAGACGGTTTCCTTGTCCCATGGATCGGCATAAATTCTTGAATAATAAAAAGCGCGCTGACGTAACTTACGTTCATCATTGGTGCGTTCCCAAGTTGTACCACCAT
This sequence comes from uncultured Maribacter sp., assembly GCA_965367725.1. Taxonomy (GTDB): domain Bacteria; phylum Bacteroidota; class Bacteroidia; order Flavobacteriales; family Flavobacteriaceae; genus Maribacter_A. Next base: position 3,177 of record CBDUKE010000064.1, read on the forward strand.
CATCGGAACGAAAAACACCGCCTTCATTCGCTTCGACAATGGCCCAAACCCGATTTGAATCCGCAGGGGATACGGTGACTCCTATTTTTCCAATGGGTGCTGCCGGCATTCCCGTGTTGCTTGTGAGGTCGGTCCAAGTGTCACCGCCATCTGTGGATTTCCATAGTTTAGAGTTGCCACCACCGCCCCACATTTTCCATGCTTTTCGCTGTACCTCCCATGTACTGGCATACAATACCTTCGGATTGTTGCGATCGATAATGAGGTCAACAGCCCCTGCTTTCGGACTCACGTACAGAACCTTGTCCCAAGTGTTGCCCCCATCTGTGCTGCGGAATACCCCTCGTTCCTCGTTATCGCCATAAGGGTGCCCCAAGGCTGCTACATATACAATATCAGGATTGGTAGGATGTATTCGAATTCGGGCTACGGCTTGTGTTTCTTTTAAGCCCAAATGCCGCCAAGTCTTTCCACCATCCTTTGTTTTGTAAACACCATCACCCTGGGTTATACTTCCGCGTAATTGCACTTCGCCCATACCAATATAGACGATATCGGGATTGGTTTCTGCAACGGCAACCGCTCCTACTGATGAACTGGTGATTTGACCGTCAGTAACTGCTTTCCATTCATTACCCCCATCTACGGTTTTCCATAGTCCGCCACCTGTAGCCCCAAAAAAATATTCGTTGGGCCTACCTGGGCTTCCTGCACAGCCTAAAGAGCGACCACCTCTATTGGGGCCGATATTACGCCATTCCAAACCTTCATAGAAAGATGCGTCTAGGGCTTCTGCAGGACGATTTGTTGTTTTTGACTTTTTTTGGGAAAAGGCTAAAGTAGCACTACAGGCCATTAGTAACGCCAATAGATATTTCATAGAAAATTTCATAGAGTTTTTTTAGGTTGGGTAAAAAACGAGAATTATGATAAATATACAAAATGATGAAGCCATTTTACAAGCTTTCCATAAAACCAATATTATCGATTACTACAACCCCTTTTTTTGTTTTTGTCGAAATTGAATTTAACGGTTTAGTACTAGAGGGATTGAAATTGGCGATTGAGGTCTTACTACTGGATATTGAAAATAAATTGAAACTTCTGGAAAATAAGTAGCGCAAGGCCAACAAATTTTTGACTTTTTGACTTTCGGAGAACTCTTATTTATTCTTTGGTTTGTTTTTAAAGGAGCAAGGCTGAAATAAACACTGCAAACTTAGGATGACTATAATCCACTTTTAATTAACTTCAAATAATATTTACTACATTTAAATCGGCTGATTCGCATGCAAATTTTCCCTTCGGAAATTTACGCAGCGGAATCAACGCCGATACGTTAGACACAATAAGAGAGACGATAACTTATGAATATAGATTTTAGCAAAATATTTAATGATTTTTATTCGGACATTAGTTCAAAGTTGCCGAATATTATCACCGGGATTCTTGTAATAATAATTTTCATTGTTTTGGGAAAATTGTTTTACACTTTCATAGGTAAAAGAATTCAAAAGAAGTGGAAAGATACTATTATTTCAAATTTCGTTTCTGAAGCCACAAAATGGTCATTCTACATGTTTGGAGTAATAATAGCACTAAATATTATTGGCTTTGGAGGAATAGCAAGTAGTTTAATAGCTGGTGCAGGAATTAGCGCTATCATTTTTGGATTTGCATTTAAAGACATAGGTGAGAATTTTTTAGCTGGAATTATTTTAGCGTTAAAACGACCATTTGATATTGGGGATATAATTGAAGTTGAAGGATATAAAGGAAGCGTTAAGACCCTTGATTTGCGGGTTACACATTTAAGAAATGTTGAAGGAAAGGATATATACATACCAAACTCATCAATTATAAAAAATGCCCTTATTAATTATACAAAAGATGGTAACTTAAGAGTAAGCTTTATGATTGGTATAGCGCCTGAATGTGATATATCACAAACACGCAGCTTAATAATTGATTATTTAGAACAGAATAAGCAAATTTTAAAAACACCATCACCCAATATAATCGTTCAAGAATTAGGAGAATTTACGACTGATTTAATGGTTCTTTTTTGGGTAAATATTTTAGCAAACAAAAATTTACCTGACAGCTACCTCGGACATAATATTCGGAGTAAAGCTATTACCGACATTAAAGAAATTCTTGATAATAATAATATTGAAATGCCTTCTCAAGTGATTGAGCACAAAATGTATAGAGAAAACAAATTTGATGTACGGAAAAATGAATAAAACCATACACAACCCCGTTAGCGTTAAGATAAAGTAAGCAAATGAATCAAAAAGTAGATTGGTTCTTCAATAAAGACTCAAAGTGGCAACAGGAATATCAGAAATTAAGAACTATTGTTCTTGACTGTGGTCTGACAGAAGAATTGAAATGGGGTGTTCCTTGCTACACCTTTCAGAAAAGTAACATTGTATTAATTCACGGATTTAAGGAATACTGTGCACTTCTGTTTCACAAAGGGGTATTGTTAAGTGACACTAACGGAATACTTATCCAGCAAACGGAGAATGTCCAGGCAGCAAGGCAGATTCGGTTCAAGGACATTCGAGAAATTGAAAAACTGAAATCGATAATTAATTCCTATATATTTGAGGCTATTGAGGTTGAAAAAGCAGGATTGGAAGTAAAACTTAAAGCAACTTCTGAATTTAAAATTCCCGATGAATTTCAAAAAAAACTAAATGAATTTCCCGAATTGAAAAGCGCCTTTGAGGCTTTGACCCCAGGACGGCAAAGGGGCTACCTTCTGCATTTCTCTCAACCCAAACAATCCAAAACCCGTGAGTCAAGAATTAAAAAATGCACCGATAAAATTTTTAGCGGAAAGGGTTTAAATGACAATTACCAATAAATAAGTTAAAATCGCTACAAGGTGCAGTATAAACCACCTAATTACACGCGCTAATATGCTGCTTGGATTTTAATACTAACCAGTAGCCGTATTTCAGTACTAGACTTTAAAAAATAGCAATGAAGATAAATGATTTTAAACTTGAACGATATTTTGCCAAACATGAATTTACTGCAAAATTTCTACTCTCCAGTTCTGATTGCGATGGTTATAAATTAAAATATCTTCTAGAGCATGCTACTAAAGATGAAATGAATTTATGGGAAGGTCTAAAACTAGGTTATACCGAAAGTGAAGGAAGTTCATTATTAAGAGCGGCAATACTTCAATATTATAAAATTAAAACAATTGAAAATGTTGTTGTTGCATCTCCTGGAGAGCTTAATTTTATTAGCATGAATGTATTATTAGATTCAAAAGACCATGTTATAACAATTTCACCATGCTATCAGTCCTTATCCGAAGTGGTAAAGTCTATTGATTGTGAACTTTCATACTGGAAGCCAAACCCAGAAAAATGGGAGTTTAATACAGCTGATTTAGAAAAGTTGATTAAGAAAAACACAAAACTAATCATCTTGAATTTCCCCCACAATCCAACAGGCAGCTATCTGACAAAAGACCAGTTAGATAAAATAGTAAGAATAGCAAAGAAACATGATGTATATATATTTTCAGATGAAATGTACCACAAACTAATTATTGATGACATCGAGGAATTACCCCCGATTTCTGATATTTACGACAAAGGAATTAGTCTTTGGGGTACATCAAAAACTTTTGGCCTGGCAGGTTTGAGAACTGGTTGGTTAGTCACTCATGACACAGATTTTCTTCGTAAAGTTGTTGCGTTCAAAGATTATCTTAGTATTTGTAATAGTGCACCAAGTGAAATTTTATCAATAATAGCACTGAACCATATTGATGAATTTCTACCTCAAAACTTAAAAAAAATTAAAAAAAATATAATGCTATTTGGTGAGTTTGCAGCGAAACACCAAATAATATCTTCTTTTATTCCACCTAAAACCGGATCAACTTCCTTTGTTAAACTAAACATTGAAAATTCATCCTTGGCATTCAGTAACCAATTGGTTGAGAAAACTGGGATTATGACGCTTCCTTCTGAAATGTTTGATTATCAAGGTAAATATATAAGGGTAGGTTTTGGAAGAAAAAATTTTCCTGAAGTTTTAGACAAACTTGACAGCTATTTTAAAACCATAAAGCCAGCCCGTGACATGGTATAGAAATATGATTACCCCCTACCTCTCGGTATGGGATCTAAACATCCAAAACAAGTTTGTAGCCCACACCACGAATATTCACGATTTTCACTTCTGAATCAAATTCCAATTTCTTCCTCAATTTCGAAATGAACACATCCAGGGTTCTGCCAACATAATCGCCTTCGTCTCCCCAGACCATGTTTAGAATAACCTCCCGTTCAACGGTGGTGTTGACCGCGTTATAGAGTAAAAGAAGAAGGTCGGCTTCTTTACTGGTTAGATCTATTCTTTGATGCTCAATTAAAAGCTCTGTATTGCGCTTGTCAAAATGGTATGTACCCAAAGGAATCAAATTCGGATCGATTGTCGGTTTATTTCTTCGCTTCCATATGAAGAAAAACAACCCCGCGAATAGCAGAAGCAATACAACCATGATTATATAACTTTCCTGACTGGTTCCAGTGGCTAATCCGTTTGTGGAATCAGGAGTAACAGCTAACAACGCTGTATCTGTCAAACTTGTCTCTATCAAGGTGAACAACAGACTATAACAGGATTTGGGTTGAACTCGACCTTTGCAAGGGATTATATCCGATTTGTCTAAATCGTTCACTTTGAAACTATAGACCAACTCCCCTGTTTCGCATTGCTCCACTTCCACGATATAACTATTAGCCATTCCCGTTTCCTTAATAACGCCATCTACAGCCGCGACCAGTTCTTCGGGTTTGAAGTCAAATTCAGATTCGAATTGAATTCTATAGTGATCATTGTCTTTGATAATAGGTAATACACGAGAGGTACTATCACCTGAAATAAGTAGAACCTGGTGTCCAATCATTCGCAGCGACGCATTAACAAGACTCTCAGTAGCTGAATCTTGGGCATTACTTCTTGCGATAAACAGCAAAATACCTACAAAAGTGAACAAAGCTATTTTAATCTGACTTATGTGCATGCTACAAAACTATCTGAATTTGGTGCAAATGGAAATGTTTTACACAAAATTTACATCATTTTACACTTCATATAGACTTTGAAACGGGGTTCCACAATACATTTGATAGCGAATAATCATTAAATTTACAGTTATGAAAAAGAGTATTATCATTTTTTGCGCAGTAATAATCACCTTGGGGTTGACGGCTTTTGGTGTCATAAACTGGAACGATTCAACGCAAGATCAGGTCCAAACTTTTGTTGGTGCTGATGTTGCAAGCCATTCACAAGTTGTAGGGCCAATTAATAATAGGATCTTTACAGATTTTATCTACGATGTAGGTCCAAGGTTCGGCCCCATTAAAAAAGGAGACTTGGATAAGGCAAGAACCTTTGATGATTTTATTAGTGAGGAACATGCCAAACAAATCGTGTCCTACAAATCCTTAAGTGTCATCTATATCATAAATGATGAGCAATCAGAGATACGAGAAACAGGATACAGTGATGCGCTAACTGCTGCTCAATTAGAACTCCTGCAATCGGCCGATTACTCTACCAATTTTTTGATAAGGGCCGATTACCAAGAAAAGAATAAGGAGACAGGTACATTGGAAGACAGTTATTCTACCCCTCACCTAACGATTGTGCCTGAAAAGCAAGCTACATATGTCAATGGCAAGGATGCACTCATCGAGTATCTCAAGGAAAACAGCCAAGAAGTAAGGACCAAGGTGATAGCCGAAAAGCTACGACCAGCAAAGCTCTTTTTTACGGTAACCAAAATAGGGACCATTGAAAATGTTAAACTTGATAGGTCATCAAACTACCCTGCTGTAGATAAAAAGATGATCGAACTGATCAGCAAAACGCCGGGTAATTGGGAACCTGCCGAAAATTTCAAGGGTGAAAAAGTGGATCAGGAACTCGTTGTTTCCTTCGGATTAATGGGTTGTTGAGCATACAACTAGATGTATAATATTTTAAAAGGCTCCTTCACTTAAGTCAAGGAGCCTTTTCTATTTGATGCCCCTTTTGGTCATTCAATAGGAATACACCTTGTTACAGGTATATCAACTTCTATATCCCGTTTATTGTAGTATGGTAGGTAGTAGCCTTATGCTTAGAAGAACGGCATGGGGACTTTTTTCCATGTTAAGAGGCCATAGCAAGAAATTAATAGAGCTGTTTCTGGGTTTTCATTCAAAAATAATTTTGAACATGAGTTTATTAATCGTAATATTGCAATGAATAAATAATAGGAAGAGATGGGATTGACCAAAACAGAAATGTTTACTGAACACCAAAATGAAATTGCACTTTTTGCCAAGGTCTTTGGGCATCCTGCAAGAGTTGCTATTTTACAACATCTATTTAGGATTGACACTTGTGTTTGTGGGGATTTGGTAGATGAAATAGGATTGGCACAACCCACCATTTCACAACATTTAAAAGAATTAAAGCATTTGGGCTTAATCAAGGGAAACATAGAAGGCACAAGTGTTTGCTACTGCATAGACAAAGAAAACTGGGCTTCAATGAAAGAAGTCATGTCAGCATTTTTAGATCAAGATATCCTAAATGAAAATTGTTGTTGATACTATTTAGATCATCCATTCCAAAATCACAATAAAATAATAAAAATGAAAAAAGAACAAGAATTAAAAAATATAGTCAAAGAGCGTTATGCCAAAATCGCTGAACAGGGGAAAGTTGAAAATGCCTCATCTTGTTGTGGTGCGACCACACCTTCCAATAAAGTTTACAACATTATGATGGATGACTATACCGATACCAAAGGTTATGTAGAAGACGCCGATTTAGGCTTAGGCTGTGGTCTACCGACCGAATTCGCCAAAATTGAAAAAGGGGATACTGTAATTGATTTGGGTTCTGGAGCTGGTAATGATTGTTTTGTGGCCCGCCACGAAACCGGCCATGAAGGTAAAGTAATTGGTATTGATTTTACGCCCATTATGATTCAGAAAGCGCGAATAAATGCAGAAAAGTTGGGCTACAACAATGTAGAATTTAGAGAAGGGGATATTGATGCCATGCCTGTGAGCAATGAAATTGGAGACGTAATTGTAAGTAACTGTGTATTGAACCTGGTCCCAAGCAAGAAAAAAGTCATCGGAGAGATGTACAGGGTGTTGAAACCCGGTGGGCACTTTAGTGTTTCAGATATTGTTTTGGTCGGTAACCTTCCAGATGCTTTGAAAGCGGATGCCGAAATGTATGCAGGCTGTGTTGCAGGAGCCATCCAGAAATCAGAATACCTGCAAATCATTGAAGATAAAGGTTTTGAAAATATCAAAGTCCAAAAAGAAAAGCCGATTGTTATTCCCGACGATATCCTTGGTAAATATCTATCAGCTGATGAGGCAAAGGCTTTCAATAACGGAGGTACGGGAATATTCAGTATCACCGTCTATGCCGAAAAGCCAGGCCAAAAACTGGACAAACCAAAAGTAAAACTTTCCGAAATTGAAACTGCAACTACCTGCACACCTGAAGGCGGATGTTGTTAACTATTCAATATTGACTAGATGAAATTATTTGACAAGATAGAGACGGTCATTTCAACATTAAATGCTGAAATAATCTCAAAAGAACGTAAAACAGTATTACAGCCATTAGTTGACTTTTTAAAGAAAAAAGCTGAAAACGGAGAAGAAATAAGAATTAATTTTATTTGTACCCACAATTCTCGAAGAAGTCATTTATCACAGGTTTGGGCACAAACGATGGCTTCTTATTTTGACATTAAAAATGTGTTTTGTTATTCAGGCGGGACTGAAGCCACAGCTCTTTTCCCAATGGTAGCTGAAACCTTAAAAAATTCAGGTTTTCAAATAAATACCATCTCAAAAGGTGAGAACCCTGTTTATTGTATAAAATATGCAGAAAATCAGCATCCAATAATCGGATTTTCGAAAAAATTCGATGATGACTTTAACCCAAAGTCAAAGTTTGTAGCCATTATGACTTGTTCACAAGCTGATGAAGGCTGCCCGCTTATTGCAGGTGCCGAAAAACGTATTCCCATTACTTTTGAAGATCCAAAAGCTTTTGATAACACACCGCAGCAAGCCCAAAAATACAAGGAAAGAAGTCTGCAAATAGCAGCTGAACTATTTTATGTTTTCTCTCAAATAAACCCTTAAAATGGCCGTTACCAAAAAATTGAGTTTTCTAGACAGTTATCTAACACTTTGGATTTTTATCGCAATGGCTTTAGGTGTTGGAATTGGGTATTTTGTACCTTCATTTCCGACCATAATCAACTCATTCAGTAGCGGAACAACGAATATTCCCATTGCTATCGGGTTGATTTTAATGATGTATCCACCTTTGGCAAAGGTCAATTATGCACTACTACCAAAAGTTTTCCGCAACACGAAAATCCTTTCTATCTCACTACTTCTAAATTGGATTATAGGTCCAATCTTGATGTTCGTTTTGGCAATCACTTTTTTAAGGGATTATCCAGAATACATGGTGGGCTTGATTTTGATTGGTTTAGCACGTTGTATTGCCATGGTCTTGGTTTGGAACGACCTTGCCGAAGGAAGTAGTGAATATGGGGCCGGTTTGGTCGCATTAAACAGTATTTTTCAAGTGTTCGCTTATAGTTTTTACGCTTGGATTTTTATAACCGTCCTTCCACCCTATTTCGGATTTGACGGTGCAATTGTTGATATCTCGATCGGGACTATTGCCGAAAGTGTCGCCATCTATTTGGGGATTCCGTTCGTAATGGGAATTTTGAGTCGTTTGATTTTAGTAAAACTAAAAGGGGAAGAATGGTATGTGAAAAAATTTATCCCAACCATTTCACCAATGACCTTGATCGCGCTTTTATTTACAATTGTGATCATGTTCTCTTTAAAAGGCGAATTGATAGTTGAAATTCCAATGGACGTTTTAATTATCGCAGTTCCGTTACTTATCTATTTTAGCTTAATGTTCCTCATTGGGTTTTTCCTTACAAGGGCAATGGGAGCTGATTATGACAAAACTGCTTCGGTGGCCTTTACGGCAGCAGGAAATAATTTTGAATTGGCGATTGCGGTTGCTATTGCCGTTTTCGGACTTAATTCAGGTCAGGCATTTGCAGGCGTAATAGGTCCTTTAGTAGAAGTTCCTGCATTGATTTTATTGGTTCGGGTTTCCTTTTGGTTACGGAAAAAGTATTACGGGAAAGCCATTGGGTAAGGGTGTATAGAAATATTGCTAAATTAAATGCTTAAACAAAAAGGCGTGCAATTTTTTTTCGGAAAATCCTCGAACACAAATCCCTCACTATTCTTATACGAGAAAGTTGACTGCTTATAGAATGGATGGACAACAAATCATAGATTGGCTGCTTCAAGGTGATGTTTCAATACAATATCAGGTTCACCGGGATTTGTTGGGAAATGACCGGAAAGATCTTCAAGATAGAATAGCCCATGAAGGTTGGGGAAGACAGTATTTGTCCAAGCGGAATTCAAAGGGTCACTGGGGAAGGAAATTTTATCAACCTAAGTGGATTTCATCCCATTACACGCTGCTAGACCTTCGTAATTTGAATCTTAGTCCTGATAATACCATTGCGAAAGAAACGATTGAGTTAACCTTGCATACTTGCAGGGCAGGTGATGGAGGTATTCAATTAGGACCCTCAACATCAGTTCATAGTGATGTTTGTGTAAATGGCATGTTTTTGAATTATGCCTCTTACTTTAGAACTGATGAGCAAAGCTTATGCCCTATTGTTGATAGTATTCTTAAGGAAAGAATGCCAGATGGAGGTTTTAATTGCAGAACAACACGAAGTGGTGCAACCCACAGTTCTTTACATACGACCCTGTCCGTTCTTGAAGGGATTATTGAGTTTCAGAAAGCAGGATACACGTATCGGATGAAAGACCTCCAAAGTGCCAGGGAAAGTGCAGAAGAATTTATTCTAGTGCATCAATTGTTCATCTCTGACCATACTGGTGAAATTATTCAGAAAGATTTTTTAAAGTTAGCATATCCATGCAGGTGGCGGTATGACATTCTTAGAGCATTGGATTATTTTCAATATGCCGGTAACAACTGGGATGATCGAATGGAAAGAGCAATAAACGTAATACAGAAAAAAAGAAAAAATAATGGTATCTGGAATATGCAAGCTGCCCATCCAGGACAAGTGCACTTCATCATGGAGGAAGGCGGTAAACCAAGTAGATGGAACACCTTAAGAGCGCTACGCGTATTAGCACATTTCAATATTAAATAACAGAACAATTAAAATTGTCGATTCGCTTAAGCTTTCCAGGACACATCCAATCATATTCGCAAAAAAAACAATTGAATACCATGGAATTTTGAAATGCACATGGCAATTCTTTATGCTCCAGACCTTCTAAAGAAAAAAGTCAACTAACAGAGTGTATGATTAAGCACGTCATAAACCTCGCTAGGAAATTCTTAACTTTAACAGGCACAAATAAATCCATTTCAAAAATGGCCTAAGCATTAAATTAGTATGTGTTACGATATTAAAGCAAGTCTAGAAGCTCAATTAACGAGGGCACAAAGGGAACAAGATTATCAGGCCATTGAGGAAATCATGGAAAAATTGATCCCCTTGACCGACCTACCTATACATCATACCTCTGGATTTAGCCATCCCGAATTGCTAATCTATACGAGTCGTTCCCCAAATTTTCCGGAAGTAGCCACTTGGGGGCTTGTGCCGCATTGGGTGCGTGATCAGGAGCAACTGAAGAAACTATGGAACAATACTCTGAATGCACGTGGGGAAACCATTTTCGAGAAGCCCTCTTTTCGTAATGCTGCAAAAAACAATCGTTGTATCATTTATGTTGACGGATTTTATGAACATCACCACTTTGAAGGGAAGACTTATCCTTTTTATGTGTATCGAAAAGATATGGCGCCTCTTGCACTTGCTGGGCTCTGGAGTGAATGGACCGATGATGAAACACGCGGCAGCATTAACACTTTTACGATTGTCACCACCGAGGGAAACCCCTTATTGGCTAAAATCCATAACAACCCCAAGCTCAAAGGACCCCGAATGCCCTTAATTTTACCTTTGGAATTGGAAGATAAATGGCTAATCCACCTCGATGATGAATTGGACCAAAAGTCCATTGAGGAACTTATACAGTCCTACCCAGAGGAAGAACTTACAGCACATACAGTCACAAGGCTTCGTGGAAAGGAATACATAGGTAATGTTGAGGAAGTTTCCAATCCTTTTGAATATGAGGAGCTAGCGTTTTAAGTGATTTTTGGAATATTCCAGAAGACAGATATTAGGTTGCTAACATCTTTAGCAAATTATATCCAAGTCAACTTAACCTTTTGAATGCCGCACTCATACCAGACAAAATCATTCATCAATGCCATTCAATAACTTTTTATCTTCCAGGTCAATCGCATGGTACATCGAAGCAAAAGCAGCATGTACCCAAATAATGGCGAAGAAGACACCTACGATAAAACAAAGCAAGCCGGCAATAAAAATGGGCAGTACAAGTAATGCCATACCAAAAATTTTCCATCCATGACCTCGCGTCATTTCCCAACTTTTTTCAACAGCTGCAACAGGTTCCATGTTTTTATCCATTACCAGATAAGACACAAAAGCCAGTCTACAGGCAAGTATTATACCTGGAATAATCAAAAAAACGAAACCAATACCAATTATTGCAAAGGTCAACAAGTTCGCCAAAATGATATTTAAATAATTGTTTTTAAAACCATCAAAGAGTTCTGAAATATCGATTTTTTCATTTCTTATACCCCTTAAATAGAGTAAGTCCCCTCCATATTTTACTACTGGCAAGAACAAAAGACCATAAGCTGCGATCAATACTTGTAACAATATAATCCCAGGCGTATTTTCCCATTCCGAATCTTGAACTGCAGATACAGGTGCTTCCAATAAGCCCACTACTATGGTTATGATAAACAGATATAGGAAGTGCTTCCACATTTGTTGCCATCCGTATTTATAACTTCCTGAAATTGTTGCTTGCGGTTTTCTTTCTTCTTTTACAACTTCCATAACATTCGATTATTAAATTTTGATAAATGTAAGGGTGACAAATTAATTATCCTTCCAACTTTAGTAGTGATTATAAAATCACTACCAAGGTATTGCTCGGTTTTAAAGGCATTTACATACTTTTAGACTATTAAATCATAACTCTTGTTAAGTCTACTATTCATTGTTGTTTTTATTTTTTGCTTTGCAGTGGCCATTGCATGCATATTAATTGCGCACAGCTTTATCCTGACATACAATACTGGGTTTCATAGAAACTATTTTTATTATCTCGTTACCTTTTTCGGATTTGCTTTTTATGCCATATGGGGACAGATTATTATACGGGTATTGCTCTCCTCGATAATTACTGGAAGCGAAGAAATTGAGATGATCGCTAACTTTCTGCCCATCTTGGGCGTTCCCTTTCTCCTCATTTCATGGATAATGTTGTTGAAAATGGGATATGCATTGATCGAGGTGCCAATGAAAAACAACTTGGTACGCATTCACTTGATCATATTCATCTTTATCATACCCATTGCCTGGGGATTATACGCCCTATTGGATAAATCAACTTGGCAACTAGGAATACAACTTGCATATACCCAAATCGGATTGACAATGTTCATAGAATTGTTATATATGGGCCTATTTGCAAGCGCTGTTTTAGGATATGGAAGGAAACAAAACGGACCTAATGCGAAAATCGTGACCCGATTTACCCTATTGATGGTGCTGGGCCTCCTATTAAGGGTAGCTGTAGTACCTTTCTACTTTGCAAGTCCATGGATTCTTGCCCCTCTTATTTTGATTTATTTTCTATCGAACTTCATACCCCTCCTTTATTTAAAACTTAATTCAGATTTCGTTTTTAGACCTGTTCATGCAGAGAATCCCGTTGAAGAAAAGAAGGCATTAATTTATGAAAAATACCAAATCACGAAACGAGAGAGAGAAATCGTAGAGCAAATTTGCCAAGGTAAGACCAATCAGCAAATAGCTGATACACTTTTTATAAGTCTGCAAACCGTGAAAGACCATACCCATAGGATTTATACCAAAATTGGCATCAATGGCCGTATGAAATTGGTGCAATTGGTCAACGCTTAAGTATCTTTTCTTTGGTTGTTTATTTTATAACCTTATTTTATAGCTGCTTTCAGATTAGCTATACTTCTAAACTATTGAATTACTACGAAAAAGGACTAAAATTAAATTTGATTTCCTATTTTAATAGCTACAATCAAAAAAAGAAACAAAATGAAACTAGGGGCATTTTCTGTAAGTCTTAGCGTCAAAGACCTTGAGATTTCAAAACAATTTTATGAAAATCTGGGATTTTCGGTTTTCGCTGGCGAAAAGGAACGCAATTACCTTATCATGAAAAATGAGGGTACAATTATAGGTCTTTTTCAAGGGATGTTCGAGAACAATATTTTAACCTTTAATCCTGGATGGGATGAAAATGCGAGCAAACTGGAGCAATTTGACGATGTTCGGGAAATTCAAAAAGTACTTAAACAAAAAGGCGTGGCTTTATTGAGTGAAGCTGACGAAAGTTCAACGGGTCCTGCAAGCTTTATGTTCTTGGATCCCGATGGAAATACAATTCTCATTGATCAGCATGTTTGATTTTATTGTCGATGATTAAAAAACTTGATCATAAAACCATCGGGATATCAGAAAAAATCCGTTCTATTTTTCAAGCGTCATATGCCGTTGAAGCTAAGTTGTTAAAGGCCAAGGATTTTCCACCACTCAAAAGAGCTATTGATGATTTTTTAAGTAGTGAAAATGGGTTTTATGGTTATTATAAGGACCAGGAAATGGTGGCTGTTATTGAAATCAAAGAAAACGAGGATTCCACCCATATTCAGAGTTTGGTGGTAGACCCTAAATTTTTTAGACAAGGAATAGCCCAAAATTTGATTTCTTATCTATTGGACTCATTTGATTCGGCCCTTTATACTGTGGAAACAGGAGCTGCAAATCAACCAGCAATCATCTTATATAAGAAAAATGGGTTTGTAGAAATTGAGCGATATTATGCCGAATATGACATCAAAAAAGTTAGATTTGAAAGAAAAATAGCTGCAAAACCTTAATTTATTGAGTTCTTTTCTAGACATATTAAACCAAGATTCGAATCCTTCCCCTGAGATTAAAGCCCTAAAAGTATGACTAGCAATCAAGACCTTAAAAAAGGAGCTGTTTTAAATACAGCGAATATGGCATTCCCATTTTTTGGTGGTAATACATTATCTTCTTTTTGTGATGATTTTTCAAAAGAAGACTTAAAAAACGCAGATTTGAATGCACCTGTGAATTAAAAAATTCCTATGTTTCTAGAAGCAATTTAAA
>CBDUKE010000065.1:0-17567 GCA_965367725.1 uncultured Maribacter sp.
TTTCGCTAGCTGCATTTAATTTCATGGTGCATGAGCCCAAAGGGATCATGGAATGATTCAACGACAAATCCTTACGTTCCAATTTCTTGATGTAGCGCATCAATTCAGTCTCGGAATGGTATGAGTTGAAAACCTTATTTTCTAAAAACGGTGAGGTTCTCAATAGAGATGAAGGTATTACATCTAATATAGGTTCAGAAAATGAGAAAGTTTCGTTTTTGGAGCACATCTCCATAAAGCACGACAAAATATGTTTAATACTATTTTCATCGGTAACTTCATTAATAGAAATAGAAATTGTGTTTTTGTCAATATAATTAAAGTTAATGCCTTTCTTTTCAGCTATGGCTTTTAGCTTCTGAGAATCCTCAATATTTATTTTTATAGTGTCAAAAAAGGAAGTGTTTGTTTGTTTGAATCCCAATTCTTGCAAAAGTTGACTCAATGCTTTGGCATTGTTGTGCACCTGTTCCGCAATGTATTTTAGGCCTTTGGGGCCGTGATAAACCGCATACATTCCTGCCATAACGGCCAAAAGCACCTGGGCTGTACAGATATTGGAAGTGGCCTTGTCCCTTTTTATGTGTTGTTCCCGAGTCTGTAATGCCATACGCATTGCAGGTTGCCCATCAGTATCTTTGGTAACTCCGATAATTCTTCCCGGAATGTTTCTCTTATATTCTTCTTTTGTTGCAAAAAAGGCAGCATGGGGTCCGCCATAACCTAAGGGAATGCCAAAACGTTGGGTGGTCCCAACAACCACATCGGCACCAAATTCTCCGGGAGGGGTCAATAAAACCAAGCTTAAAATATCTGCTGCAACTGCAACTTTGATTTCGTGCTCTTTCGCCTTTGTAACGAAAGCTGCATAATCATGAACTTGACCGTGCTTTCCAGGATATTGTAATAGGGCGCCGAAGAAAGAATCGTTAAAATTAAATTCCTCATGATTGCCCACGACCAATTCAATTCCAATCGGATTTGAACGCGTTTGTAATAAAGACAAAGTTTGAGGAAGTACTTCTTCCGATACGAAGAACTTGACAACGCCGTTTTTCTTTTGGGCCCTGCTTCGCACATCAAATAACATTGACATGGCCTCCGCAGCAGCTGTGCTTTCATCCAACAAAGAAGCATTGGCCAATTCCATTCCAGTTAAATCCACAATTACGGTCTGAAAGTTCAACAATGCCTCAAGCCTACCTTGGGCAATTTCAGCTTGGTAGGGTGTGTAAGCGGTATACCAACCTGGATTTTCCAAAATATTCCGTTTAATTACGGAAGGGGTGATACTCTCATGATACCCCAAACCAATATAGGTTTTGAACATTTTGTTCTTCTCGGACAGCTCCTTAATGTGTGATAGAAATCCATGTTCACTCATCGCTTCAGATAACTGAAGGGAATGGGGCAGACGAATATCTGAAGGAATGGTCTCTTGGATAACCTGATCAAGGCTTTTGGCCTTTACCGTTTTGAGTATATGCTGAAGGTCATCTTCACTAATTCCAATATGTCGTGATGCAAACAAGTCCGTTCTCATATATACAAAAATTTGATGGGCAAACTTAGCAATTAATTCCCTTAAAATTATAGGTTTATCGTTGAAGGGGACTAAAGTTTTTAACCAATTTAATAGGTTATAAACAGTTTGGCTATTTTTACTCAATGAAGTTCTTGAAAAGACTATTTGATTTTTATCTTGATGCAAGTATACATGTGGCATTGGCCGTATATTCCTTGCTTCAGATAACAGCTCTTCTTTTTAAGGTTACATTGAGTGATCATCTATCGTTTTTCGTTTTTTTTGGAACTATTGTTTGTTATAATTTCGTTAAATATGGAGTTGAGGCAGACAAGTATATTTTGGTCAACAACAGATATCATAAAAACATTCAGATTTTCAGTTTTATTGGTTTTGCCTTTGCTGGCTATCACGGATATTTTCTAAACATGGATTCGTGGCTGGTCATTCTCATTTTATTGGGATTGACTGGTTTTTATGCGCTACCCGTCTTGCCGCAAGCCAAGAATTTAAGAAGCCTTGGAGGTCTTAAGATTTTTCTTGTTGCCGTAGTTTGGTCAGGGATTACCGTTATTTTGCCTTATACCGAAATAGGAAAGGTTTTCGTCTGGGACGACTGGATGGAAGTTGTGCAGCGCATACTGCTGGTTTTAGTATTATTGATTCCTTTTGAGATAAGGGATTTGACTTATGATAAACCTGACCTAAAGACCATACCACAGCGTATAGGTGTAACCCAAACCAAGATTTTTGGTGGCTTTTTGGTGCTTTTCTTTTTCTTCTTGACTTTTTTAAAGGATGGGATAACGCAATTGGAACTTATTGCAAAGGGTATGCTTTTCTTGATTTTGGGAGGATTGATGTTTGTGACTAAACGAAATCAATCAAAATACTTTGCCTCTTTTTGGGTGGAGTTTATTCCTATTTTCTGGTGGTTTTCGATTTACGGACTCACTTTCTATTTCTAGATTTTATCCTGCAAGTCTTTTTTCATTATCACCTTGTCTTTTTCTGTTAAACTATAAAGCGGTGCTTTTTCACAAAGAGAAGTAAATTCAGCATTCTTTTTAGAAAATCTGGAGCAAGTTTTACAAATAAAAAGGTGCATTACCAATTTTATTTTTTCTATAAAAGTTGCTTCTTTATATTGTTTTTTATTGCAGATTATAGCTGCCTCATCACACGAAATCATATCGAAAACCAATTTTGATTCAGGCAATCCATCAAGGCCGTTCTGGCCCTATGAATCATTACCCAAAGATTAGACGGGTTAATCCCAAGTTCTTTACATATATCTTCAGTGCCCATACCTTGAATCGTCTTCATGGTAAAGACCAATGATTGTTTTTTTGGTAGTTTGGAGATGCATTCCTGTATAGCCAATCCTAATTCCTCATTTTCAATTTCGTCATTTTCAAGAACACTAAGGGGGTCAGCTATTTGTTCCTCAAGCCAGTCACCATCAGTATCGTTCTGTGAACTATAACTCATACGAACTTCCGCTTTGCCCTTTTTTGAATTTATCTTTCGATAATGATCTATTACCTTTCTTTTAAGAATGGCAATTAACCAAGTACGCTCGGCAGCTGTACCTTTATAGTTCTTGGCTGATTTCAATCCGGCAAAAAACGTTTCCTGCACCAAATCTTTTGCGATCTCGGCATTGCTTACGCGAGATACTGCAAAGTTAAAAAGGTAGTCAGCATACTGATCTACCCATTTTTCTGGATGTAATTGGTGCGTCTCCATCTATTTTATTGTTCCTCCCAAAAGTAATTGATTTTTTTGTTATCAAATATGTTTAATTTTGAGGAAACCATTTTGTATGAAAAATATAATTTTAGTTGGTGTTATTCTATTATTTAATTTAGGATGTTCTCAAATTAAAGGTAAACATATCACAGAAGTAACACAGAGTGAACTTGATAATGTTGTCTTGGTTGATGTTAGGACGCCGGGCGAATTTAATGCCGGTCATTTGGAAAAAGCTTTGAACATTGATTGGTTAGGGGATAGCTTCTCAGCGGAGTTTGAAAAAATAGAAAAAAATCAGACTATTTACCTCTATTGCAAAAGTGGTAAACGCAGTGCCGATGCTACCAAATTCTTGGATTCCCTGGGATATAAGAATGTTTTTAACCTTGAAGGCGGTTATATTGCTTGGGCCCAAAAGAACAATTAAATCAATTTTTCAATAAGCCTGCACGTTCCAAAAGCGCCTCTACCTTGGGTTCGGCCCCTCTGAAGCGTTTGTATAACACCATTGGTTTTTCAGTGCCCCCTTTTGAAAGTACGTTATCCTTGAATTTGGTAGCGACATCTTTATTGAATATCCCTTTTTCCTTAAAATAGGCAAAAGCATCAGCATCTAAAACTTCGGCCCATTTGTAACTGTAATAACCCGAAGAATAACCTCCTTGAAAAATATGGGAGAACGCTGTACTCATGCAAGTTTCTGAAGTCTGTGGATATAATGAAGTACCTTCGAAGGCTATTGTTTCGTGTTCTTTTACATCAGTTATTTTAGAAGGGTCCGCTCCGTGCCAAGACATATCCAGTAGGCTAAAACTTATTTGGCGAAGGGTGGCCATACCTTCTTGAAAGGTGGCTGATTCCTTTATTTTTTGCACCAAGTCCATTGGGATGACCTCACCAGTTTCGTAATGTGTTGCAAATAGTTCGAGTGCTTCCTTTTCATAACACCAGTTTTCCATTACCTGACTAGGTAACTCAACAAAATCCCAATATACTGAAGTACCCGATAGGCTTGGGTAGGTGGTGTTGGCAAGCATTCCGTGCAAACCGTGTCCAAATTCATGAAATAAGGTAGTGACCTCATTGAAAGTGAGTAAAGATGGTTTACTTGGGGTTGACCGGGTAAAATTGCAGACGTTTGAGATATGTGGCCGTACATTCTTACCATTTTTCAGATATTGTGGTTTGTAAGAGGTCATCCAGGCGCCACCGCGTTTACCCGCCCTTGGATGAAAATCAGCATAAAATAGGGAAACATAGTTCCCATTCGTATCATGGACTTGATACGTTTTCACTTCTTCGTTATATGTATCAATATCCAAGACTTCTTCAAATTTAAGACCAAATAGTTTTTCAGCAACCTTAAACACACCATCAATAACATTCTCGAGTTTAAAATAGGGTTTCAACTTTTCGTCATCAAGATCAAACAATTTCTGCTTTAATTTTTCTGAATAATAAGACCCATCCCATTTTTGTAATTGGTCAATATCATCCAATTCTTTTGCAAAATCTTCCAGTTGCTTGAATTCCCTTTCCGCTGCCGGTTTGGCTTTTTCCAAAAGTTCATTCAAGAATTCATGGACTTTTTCAGGGGTCTCTGCCATGCGCTCTTCCAACACAAAATGGGCATGGGTTTTATACCCCAAAAGAACGGCTCTTTCATGGCGTAGATTGGCAATGCTCAGTACGTTTTCCTGATTGTCGAGTGCATTGTTATGAAAACCTTTGCTGCCAAAGGCCAATGACAGTTCTTTGCGAAGCTCCCGATGCTTTGCGTATTTCATGAAAGGAATATAGCTGGGATAATCTAAAGTAACCAACCAACCTTCTTTGTTTTTTGATTTTGCCAATTGGGCTGCAGCCTCTCTTTCACCTTCTGGCAAACCATCCAATTGATTTTCATCAGTAAGGTGTTTTTGATATGTATTGGTCTCCGCCAAAACATTCTCACCAAACTTCAATTTAAGTTTTGAAAGTTCGGCATCAAGCGCACGCAAGCGCTTCTTTTTTTCCTTGGGTAAATTCGCCCCATTTCTACTAAAACTCTTGTATTTTTTATCGAGTAAGGTATCTTGCTCAGCCGTTAATTTAAGTTGGTCTTTTTGCTCGTAAACAGCCTTTACCTTTTTGAATAGTGCTGCGTTAAGCGTTATGTCATTACTGAATTCAGTAAGTAGGGGAGAGACCTCCTGGGCTATTTTTTGGATTTCTTCATTGGTCTCTGCTGCATTCAAATTGAAAAACACACTTGAAACACGATCCAATTGCTGTCCTGAAAATTCAAGTGCTTCAATTGTGTTTTCAAATGTTGGTTCCGATGTTTGGTTTACAATGGCATCAATTTCAGCACGGGCATCTTCGATAGCTTGCAAGAAAGCAGGTTTAAAATGCTCGTTCTTTATTTTTGAAAAAGGCGCGGTATCGAATGGGGAAAGAAGTGGGTTGCTCATAAAGATTATTGGGTTGTTAGGTTCTTGGATTTTTTAATATTTAAATAAACTCTTATCAAATCGATTAAAAGAAATAAACTTGAAATGACTAATGAAAAAATGGCTCCTGTTAGAAAAGCGAAATTCCGTGCTGTGTCTCTAGTTACTTTTTCAGAAGCAATTCTATATTCATCCGTGTATTCTTCCATTTCGATATTCCCATTATTATTCAAGTCGAAAGAATCTACTTGAAACTCCAAATATTGATTGTGAATTGCTACAGACCCCAAAATCAATATGTATAAGGCAAAAAAGACAAATGCACTTCTCCATATGCTTCGCCCATATGGTTTGGCAACTTTATTTCTAATGAAAAATAGCACAACAATGCACAACAAACTTATCAGTATGCCAATAATTGAGGGATAGTTCATTGTGGGTTTATACCTTTATTTGGAATTTTTTATAGTTCAGGTTTGGAAAAACACAATAGCAACTTGAAACTTATTACTGTCAACTGTCAACTGTTAACTGCCTACTTTTTACTCCGTACTTGTTCTGCCCCATCAATGACTTTTTGCTTAAGCCCCTCTTTATAAAGAATTATTTTATCCAATACACATTTATCGGAACTACCTATAATTTGCGCTGCTAATATGCCAGCATTTTTAGCGCCGTTCAAGGCAACAGTAGCTACTGGAACACCACCTGGCATTTGTAGAATGGATAGGATAGAATCCCAACCATCGATTGAGTTACTGCTTTTAACAGGAACGCCAATAACAGGTAGTGGCGACATTGAAGCTACCATTCCCGGAAGATGGGCTGCGCCTCCTGCTCCGGCAATAATTACTGAATAGCCATTGGTGTGGGCGTTTTTGCTAAAGTCAAAGAGCTTTTCAGGCGTACGATGGGCAGATACAATATCTACATCAACTTCAATATCAAATCCGTTTAATATGTCAATGGCCTCTTGCATTACAGGTAGGTCACTAGTGCTTCCCATTACTACGGCTACTTTGCTCATGTGCTTTTATTTACTTATTACTTTAATGGTTTCCTTTACTTGCTGTGCAATTTTTCGGGCTTCTTCAATATCTTCATTAACAATGGTCACATGACCCATTTTACGAAAAGGCCTTGTTTGTTTTTTTCCATAGATATGGGGTGTAACGCCTTCTAATTTTAAAATGGCTTCCATATTTTCATAAACAACATCACCGGTATGCCCTTCTGCCCCTACCAAATTTACCATTATCCCAGCTACTTTACTATTGGTATTACCCAAAGGTAAATCCAAAATGGCGCGAATATGTTGTTCAAACTGGTTCGTATAACTGGCCTCGATACTATAATGACCACTATTATGGGGCCTGGGGGCCACTTCATTCACCAAGATTTCATCTTCCTTGGTTTGGAACATTTCAACGGCCAAAAGGCCAACATGTTTTATGCTATTTGAAACTTTCAAGGCAATTTCCCGAGCTTTTACAGCAACCTTTTCATCAATACGGGCAGGACAAATCACATATTCCACTTGGTTCGCTTCAGGATGGAATTCCATCTCAACAACAGGATAAGTAACTACTTCACCACCTACATTTCGAGCGACAATCACAGCAAGTTCATTTTTAAACGGAATCATATCCTCGGTAATACACTCGCCATGAGGCAAACCTTCCAAGTCTTCAATGCTACGAATTATTTTTACCCCTTGTCCGTCATAACCAAATTGGGCACTTTTCCATACGAACGGAAATTCTAAACTACCGTGTTCAATACTTTCCTTGATTTCGCTGGCATAGGCAAAACGCGAAAAATCTGCAGTAGGGATACCATGGTCAATATAAAACAACTTTTGTTTGGCCTTATTTTGAATAATGCGTAATGCGGCAGTAGGTGGATACACTTTGACTCCTTCGTCTTCAAGTTTCTCGAGCGCTTTGGTATTTACGTTTTCAATTTCAATGGTTAGTACATCTACCTTTTTGCCAAAGTTATAGACCGCATCAAAATCCAATAAATCACCAATAACAAATTCATTGCAACCAATTTTACAGGGAGCTTCTTCAGAGGCATCCATCACACAAGTATGAATATCGAATTTACGGGTTTCATAGAGCATCATTTTGCCTAATTGGCCACCGCCAAGAATCCCCAATTTAAATTCAGAAGAAAAATAATCCATACGTTGTTATATGTCGTTTTAGTTATTGTTTTTCGGATAATTTCAACAAAAATACACCGAATTCTTAAAACTCTGTGGCTGTCATTTAAAAAGAGAAATCAAAATGGTATCTTTGCCGTCTTAATTAAGATTTAGCCATTGATAAAACTTCACGATAAATATTTTAAACCTTTTCTAAGCGAAGAAAGGATTCTTGAGGCAGTAAATTCCATTGCCGAAAAAATCGCTGCGGACTACAAAGACGAAATCCCTGTGTTTGTTGGGGTTTTGAATGGTTCTTTTATGTTCGTCGCCGATTTTTTAAAAGCTTATAAGTACCCTTGTGAAGTTTCATTTGTAAAACTCTCATCGTACCAAGGATTGACTTCTACTGGTATTGTTGAGACCTTGTTGGATCCGCCTGATAATATAGAAGGAAAGAGTGTTATTATTTTGGAAGATATCATTGATTCTGGGCGTACGCTAAAGGAGTTGATACATCTTTTCAACAATACCAATGTAAAAGAGTATAAAATCGCAAGTTTATTTTTCAAATCTGAAATCTATAATGGCGAGTACACAATAGATTACGTGGGGATTAATATCCCTGATAAATTTATTGTGGGTTACGGACTGGATTATAATGAGTTGGGTCGTAACCTTAGAGAAGTATACCAATTAAACGAAAAGCATATGATCAATCTTGTTCTTTTCGGCAAGCCAGGGGCCGGAAAAGGTACCCAAGCCGAGTTTTTAAAAGACAACTACAATTTAAAGCACATTTCTACCGGAGATGTTTTTCGGTACAATATTAAAAATGGCACGGAATTAGGGACTTTGGCCAAGTCTTATATGGACCAAGGGGATTTGGTGCCAGATGAGGTAACCATTAAAATGTTGGAAGACGAAGTAGAGAAAAATCCTGATGCCAGTGGATTCATTTTTGACGGATTTCCCAGAACCACTGCCCAGGCAAAGGCTTTGGATAAATTCTTGGTGAGTAAGAACATGAAGATTGATGCTACCATTGCACTTGATGCGGATGATGAGGTGTTGATCAAACGCTTACTGGAACGGGGAAAGGTGAGTGGTAGAAGTGATGATCAGGATGAGTCTAAAATCAGGAATCGTTTTGAGGAGTACAACGAAAAGACGGCTCCATTACAAGCTTATTACGAAAACCAAGGTAAATTCCATAGTGTAAATGGTATAGGTGCCATTGAGGACATTACCCATCGTTTGGGGAAAGTAATAGAGGAGTTGTAGCACACCTAATCCTCGTCTGTTCAATCCTGGCTGTCAGCAGAAAGGCGCAGTCGAAAACTCTTAGAGGGCTTAGGATAATGCATTCGTGCTTTCGCAGGAATGACAAATAAATTATTTATGACCGAAGGCAACTTTGTAGATTATGTAAAGATTCATGCCAGCTCTGGTAATGGGGGCAAAGGTTCTGTGCATTTACATAGAGAGAAATACATTACCAAGGGCGGACCCGATGGTGGTGATGGTGGTCGTGGTGGCCATGTAATTGTACGGGGGAATAAAAACCTATGGACATTGGTAGGCTTTAAATTCAAAAGACATTTTAAGGCCGGTCATGGAGGTCATGGGAGTAAAAATAGAAGTTCGGGAGCCGATGGTGAGGATGTTTATATGGATGTGCCACTAGGAACCATTTTTAAAGATAGCGAAACCAACGAAGTGCTTTTTGAAATCACGGAGGATGGTGAGGAAAAAATACTCATTGAAGGCGGTATGGGTGGGCGAGGTAATTGGCATTTTAAAACCGCTACCAACCAAACGCCGCGTTATGCCCAACCTGGGGTTGAAGGAAGCGAGATCGATGTTGTCCTAGAGCTAAAGGTTTTGGCCGATGTGGGCTTGGTCGGTTTTCCAAATGCAGGTAAATCTACATTGCTTGCAGCAGTTACTTCCGCCAAACCAAAAATAGCCGATTATGAGTTTACTACTTTAAAACCGAATTTAGGCATAGTGCAACACCGCGATTTTCAAAGTTTTGTTATGGCTGATATCCCTGGGATCATTGAGGGTGCTGCTGAAGGCAAGGGGCTGGGGCATTATTTTTTGAGACATATTGAGCGCAATGCTACCCTCTTGTTTTTAATTCCGGCAGATAGTAATGACATAAGCAAGGAATATGAAATTCTTTTGGATGAGTTAAGAAGATACAATCCGGAGTTGTTAGACAAAGAAAGATTAGTGGCTATTTCAAAAAGTGATATGCTCGATGAAGAATTGATGGACGAAATGAAAATTGAATTGGATAAGGATTTTGCCGATGTTCCTTATCTGTTTATTTCCGCAGTTTCACAGTTTGGTATCCAAGAATTAAAGGATAGACTCTGGGTGCTGTTGAACGATTAAACCTCACTTAAGCACAAATCTGTGCAATTTTTCTTTAAATTTATGTAAAACGATGCTTATGAAAACCATAGGTTACATGCTGTTGGTGCTTTTATTCACGTCTTGCCATGTTGTTCGCGTGCAAACAGATTATGAAAAGGAAACCGATTTTTCGAATTACGCTACCTATAATTATTTTTCTGATTTAGAGACAGGTTTGAGTGAATTGGACGAAAAAAGATTGATAAAGGTGTTGGATGCAGCTATGCGAACTGAAGGTATCTTGCTCTCTGAAGAACCAGATTTTCTTATCAATATACAAAGTGGAATTTTCCAAGCACCCCGCAGTAATACAGTTGGAGTAGGGGTTGGTGGTGCTGGAAGAAATGTTGGTGGAGGCGTTTCTGTGGGTATACCCCTCGGACAGGCAAATGTGCAACGCGAAATTATTTTTGATTTTGTGGATAGTCAGAAAGACTTGCTGTTTTGGCAAGCCACCAGTAAGAGTAGTCTCAATGAAAATGCCACTCCTGTAGAACGGGAAAAGAAGCTAAAGGATATTGTTGAAAAAGTTTTGTCAAAGTATCCACCTAAATCAAGGAAATAAAAATCGCTACCTTATTACCGTTCACTAAACGGTTTTTACCGTTGCACATAATTTCATCTTTCCGCACGATGCAAGCCCATATATTTGTTTCAATTAAAATTTGTGTTTCAATCGCATGTGACAAATTATTAAAATCGGTTACTGATTATACGAGCAAAAACACATAACATAACGAATAGAATAACAAATCATTAACACTGGAATTATGAAAAAAATCAAATTAAAAATGAAACCGATTTTGGCTATTGCCTTTGTCTTAATGGGCGTACAGACCTATGCCCAAGAAATTGTTGGGTCGTGGAAAGGAACATTAGCGGTTCAAGGAACGGAAATGCCCCTGATTTTTAATATTAACGAGGAGGGTGGAAATTTAAAGAGTACAATGGATAGTCCTTCGCAAGGAGCGACTGATATTCCAATGGACGAAACTACTTATGCCGAAAATGAATTGACCATAATATTCAAACAAGCGGGAATTAAATACGTAGGTACATCGGATGGCGCTAAATTGACTGGCACATTTTATCAAGGCGGTATGGAGCTGCCTTTGGTATTGACAAAGACTGAAAAAACAATACCTGGCAATCCAGAATTACCTAGTTCAGATGATGCACTCAATAAACTGGGAGCAATTGATATGGGTGACTACAGATATACGGTAGAAGACTATTTTGCCAAACCAAGAGCATCAACATTTAGATTTTCACCTGATGGTAAGTACATGTCTTATCGCGAAAAAGATGAAAACGGAAAAAGACATATATATGTTAAGGAAATCAGTAGCGGAGAAACAAAAAGAGCGATTGAGGAAAAAGAGGAATTGGTGCGTGGTTACGGTTGGATAAATAACGAACGTTTGGTGTTTCTAATGGATCAAGGTGGCGATGAAAACTATCATGTTTATGCTGTAAACTTAGATGGTAGTAATCAAAAAGACCTTACTCCGTTCGAAGGAGTAAGGGCCGATTTTTCGAATCTGTTGAAAGAGGATAAAGCACATATCATTGTTCAAATGAACAAGAACAACCCCCAAGTATTTGAACCTTACAAGGTGAATGTAGAAACCGGGGAAATGCAGCAGTTATATAAAAATGAAGATGCCACCAATCCAATAATGGGATATAATTTTGACAAAAATGGCACCTTAAAGGCATTCACAAGAATTAGGGATGGTGTTGAACAAGACATTTATTATGTTAATGAAGAGGGTAAGTTCAGTCTTTTCAAAAGCTTAAATTGGAAAGATGCATTTACTATTGCGCAATTTGATTACGCTACAGCATATCCTCATGATGCGTACGTGGTTTCCAATTTAAATAATGATAAGGCTGAAGTGTTTTTATATGATTTGAAAGAAGACAAAGTCATTAAGAAGGTCTTTTCAAATGATGATTACGATGTATCGAATCTTGAGATATCACGTAAAAGAAACTATGAGTTGGATTATTTTAGTTACGAGGGCGAAAAGCAGGTTATTGTACCAGTTAGTGATTATTATAAAAAACTACATTCAAAATTTGAAAAACAATTTGAAGGAGAACAATACAGTATAGCTGATTATACAGACGAGGAAGACAACTATCTAATTTATGTGACTAGCGATAAACTATATGGCAAGTACTTCTCTTATAATGTTGATAAAGATGAATTTAAAGAACTTTTTAATTTAATGCCCCAACTTAATGAGGATGATATGGCCGAAATGCGCCCCATAACCTTTGAGAGTAGAGATGGTATTACGTTACATGGTTATATTACTTTGCCTAAGGCGGCATTACAAGGTCAAAAAGTACCGATTATTGTTAATCCACACGGTGGTCCACAAGGTGTTCGCGATTCTTGGGGTTTTAATCCAGAAGCACAGCTTTTTGCAAGTAGGGGGTATGCCACATTACAGGTTAATTTTAGAATTTCTGGCGGATATGGTAAGAAGTTTTTGGAATCTGGTTTTAAGGAAATTGGCAGAAAGGCCATGGATGATGTTGAAGACGGATTACAATATGTAATAGACCAAGGATGGGTAGATAAAGATAAGGCAGCCATTTACGGAGGCAGCCATGGTGGCTATGCGGTTTTGCGCGGATTGACCAAGACCCCCGAATTATATGCATGCGGTGTGGATTATGTGGGCGTATCGAATCTGTTCACTTTTATGAAGACCATTCCACCTTATTGGAAGCCTTACTTAAAAATTATCAAGGAAATATGGTATGATGAAGATATTGCTGAGGAAAAGGCGATTATGGAAGAAGTATCCCCCGTATTTCAAATTGATAAGATCAAGAAACCTTTGTTTGTGGTTCAAGGTGCAAATGACCCTCGTGTGAATATTGATGAGTCAGACCAAATCGTCAGTGCATTGCGTGCTAAAGGTTTCGAAGTGCCTTATATGGTGAAATATGATGAAGGTCATGGTTTCGGAAAAGAGGAAAATTCTATACACCTGTACAAGGCGATGATGGGCTTTTATGCCAAGCATTTAGGTCAGAATGAAATTCCACAACCGATGAAAAATTAGAATTAATTAGTACTGTTCCCGTTAACTTGGGAATTTCAAAAGGGGAGCCAATTGGCTCCCCTTTTTTCTTTTTGTAAAGTAAGTGCAACACTATTTATTGAAATTGCCAATGACCCTTCATTCTTATTACGAGTGCCTATGGTTCTACATTATAATTTCAAATACCGTTCACTTTAAAAATTTTACCGTTGGTCATATTGTTGTTTCAAAAGACTGATTGTCAAGGTATTTTTATGTCAATAAATAACCATAAAACTTATTAAATCATGAAATATGCAGATTATAACATCGACAACAACAAATTGGAAATCTATAATTCTATTACAGGGATTGAGTTGATTAAGCTGAATCAAAGAACAGTGTCCAAAGGATTTTCCTTTTTTGGGAGGAACCATTTCTTCAAGATAGGCGAGGACCAATATATAATAAAGCCATATATAACACTGAAGAATTATACAGGAATTGGTTTTTCAATCTTCAAAAATGGGGAGCAGGTTCAATTTGAAAATCTCATTACGAAATCGGAAAAACGAAATTTAGTGCTTCAAAGTATCCTTAGTGTGCTATTAGGATTGATAATAGGAACTGGAATCGCTTTGGCAATAACAAAAACATTCGACATTCTTTTTGACATTTTGCCTTTATGATAAACCATAGACTTAGATGACTGTCCATAACGAAAATCTTAGGGCTAATAAAATTTTCAGAACAAGAAGCTACTAAGGGCAGTGATTTTAATTAAAACAATAACACTAAAACTTATATTATGACAAATACAGTACAAACCCAGAATAAAAAAACCCCTTCTAATGTATTTCTAATGGTTTCAATTTCGATAATGACCTTTATGGTTTTATTGGTCTTGCTCTATATAGCCTACCAGCATGGTGATGGTACGGCATATTCCACAGGTTATGAAATGGGTACAATTTTAAATGGTCTCTTTGGGTATTCCTTTGTTAAAAATGGAATTGGTTTGGGAAGTTTGATTGCGGCAGTAACATCATGGGAGCGCAACAAGTCTATTTTATGGTCTGTTGTCCACGCTTTCTTCGGTTGGCTCTATGTTATTTATTTTGCATTGTCAAGGAAAGGTAAAGTATAAAACCAGCATAAAGAAAATGATAACCTTCGCTAAATTTTTAATTGAGCTATTAGTTCAGATAATCCTTAAATGACATACAAATGAAAGTAATTCAGCAAAAGTCAAAAACAAGTAAAATAGCTTGGCTTATAGTGCTTATTTCCCTCCTCGGAATTATTGCCTTACAATTGGGATATTGGTTCGGTAAAGTACTATATCAACTAGGTTTTTAAATGATTAAATGTAATATGGCCTTTAGGGCTAAAAAAATAATTTTACAATGAAAAATTATGAATATAAGTATATGGGATGGTTAAGGGTGCTTGCACTAGTTATTCCCTATATGGTAACCGTTGGAATATTTCAATTAATTGGGTACTTTGTAACTGGGGTCGATCTGTATCCTCTAGATTTGACGAAAACAGCTGAACAACACGCTATAATATCCTTTTTTAGTTTTATAGGAACCCTTTTGGTGATTTGGATTTTTACAAGATTCTGGGATAAGGAAAAATTTATTGATTTAGGTTTTCATACCACTAATCGTTTAAAGGAATTTTTGATCGGAATCGGCAGTGGTTTATTAGTTATGGGAATGGCCTATGTATTATTTCTCATTCTTGGGCAGATACATTTTATAAACCTCAATCTCGATTTCAATAACATAATACTATCTGTTGTTGTCTTTTCTTTAGTAGCTGTTACCGAGGAGGTTTTAATTAGGGGTTATGTGCTAAAGAATCTAATGATCTCATTTAATAAGTACGTTGCTTTGATTATTTCTTCCCTCTTGTTTTCTTTTATGCATGGGGCCAACCCCAATGTAGACTGGCTAAGTTTGGTCAACCTTTTCTTGGCAGGTATTCTACTCGGGCTTTCCTATATCCATACGCGTAACTTATGGTTTCCAATCGCCTTACATTTAAGTTGGAATTTGTTCCAGACACTTTTCGGTTTCAATGTGAGTGGCCAAGATTTCTATTCTATGGTAAACTTTAAAATTGTCGAGAACAGTGTGCTTAATGGTGGCGATTTCGGGTTTGAAGGTTCCGTTTTTTGTGTAATGGCGCAATTGATTCTTATTACGGGTATCTGGTGGTATTATCGAAGTGTTGATGCCGCCAGTGTAATGGTTAAAAGTCAATGAACATTGCAGGCCTAAGATGGATTTTAAACCACTATATTTGAAATCTTCTAATACTAAATAATGAAGAGTTTTTTATCAAAACACGCTTTTTGGGTTTTCCAGATTTTGGGATGTGCCATCTTTACATTCGTGACATATTTAATCATAGGTGTTTCGGGTATTGTTTATGAACGGGTTTTGTTCCTTACGGCTATGTTTCTAGCCTATTTTATTCCCACTACAATTTTAAGATTTCTTTATAAGTACTTTGTTAAAACTGATCCGTTTGAATTTATCGATTTAATTAAAATTGTTCTCTTTTTAGTAATAGTTATCGTTTTAGGTAAAGAGTTGCCTTATTACTTGGGATATTTGGCAGCTAAGATAGTTGACCTCTTTGGCGTGTATAGGGAGTTGGAAATTGACTTAAAAATCCCAAAAAGAACGGGAATTTGGCAATATGTAGGACATGCGATCATTTTTATGGGTTGGACGGTATTCTATTTTATGATCAAGGAGTTACGAAAGCACATTGCATCGAGAATAGCTCGCTTAGAGTTGAAGGATCAAATAAAACAGGCAAATCTGAATACGCTTAAGGGTCATTTGAATCCCCAGTTTATGATTACTTCATTGACTATGATTAAAGAATTGATGTTGGTCGATATCTCGAAATCGAGAGAGTTATTGACCAAATTGTCGGAGATACTAAGATATTCCCTGACTAAGAATAACATCAATTCGGTATCCCTGGATGAAGAACTCGAAATCGTGAAGAATTATGTGAACCTTTTGAATCTTCACGACTTTGAAAAATTTCAAGTTATCTATGACATCGACACAGAGACTCTACAAAAGAACGTTCCGCCAATGTTATTGACATGCCTTATGGAATTAGCTACTAAGCACGGAATACTAAAGTTAAAAGAAGGAGGGCGAGCGGTGCTGACCACAAAACTGAAAGAATCAATCCTTGAAATAAGATTGGTTCATTGTGGAAAGATATCAAGGTCGGAAGGGACTGAAGTGCTGGAGAAAACTATAAAGCAGCGTTTAAAACTACTGTTCGGAAGTGATGCGGAATATAGCTCAAAACATGAATTAAATGCCACTACACTTTTAGTGAATATGCCTATTGCCCAAGAGAATGAATCTACGATATGAAGTTGAAAAAAGAAAATAATGGTTTGTTGTTCTGGATTCTCCAATTTGTTGGATGGTTTACTTTTGATTCCATAACTTTTATTAGTAATAATGAATTAAGTACCAGGTATTTACTCTATTCCTATCTGGCTTATAGTTTTATGGGCATATTCCTGACTTCTATTTATCGATGGTATTTAAAGCGCAATGTACAAATAGATTGGTATGGAAAAAGTGATATTCTCCACTTGGTCTTTGCGGTAGTGACCTGTACTTTATTGTTTTTGGGTAGTAGTTATTTGCTTGAATACATTTATGATATTTTTTGGGTAAAAACAGAATCCGAAATTAAATATATTGAAAATTTTTCAGGTATCGCCAATGTTGTATTCAGCAGCGCTTTAATGGTAATCGGATGGACAGTAATATATTATGGCATAAAAATTTATTTACAAAGAGGAAAATATCAGGCAGAACAGCTTGAGTTGAGTTCAACCCTCCGAGAGGCCCAACTAAACACTTTGAAAGGTCAGGTCAACCCCCATTTTATGTTTAACAGTCTGAACAATATTAGGGGTTTGATGTTGGAGGATGTAGAGAAATCGCGGGATATGATTACCAAATTATCTGAAATGTTGCAATATGCCTTGGCCAAGAATACGGTTGATGCCATTCCGTTAGAGGAAGAATTGGAAATGGTCGAAAACTATATTGCCCTTTCAAAAATACAGATGGAGGATCGATTACATTATATTGAGGAAATAGCCCCCGATACACTGGAAATTCCTATACCCCCAATGATCATACAGTTATTGGTAGAGAATGCCGCCAAACATGGTATCGCCA
>CBDUKE010000066.1:0-17495 GCA_965367725.1 uncultured Maribacter sp.
GCCAAGGTGCTCAATAGCTGACAGCGTAGCTGCTATTGCATTACCGGATTGCCTTTCTGGTGGCACTCTTTGTGAAAGCAGCACCAGTTTTCTAGCTTGTTGCATAGACAATGATGCTGCTATTTTGGCCATGAATATCTTTGGTTTATTGTTGTCTCGTTCTTGTGGCTACCCTTAGGATTGTAATAGATCTGTGTGCACAGCGCGCTGCATTGGAGACTACCCACATAAGATTTATACAATGTAGCGAC
This sequence comes from uncultured Maribacter sp., assembly GCA_965367725.1. Lineage (GTDB taxonomy): Bacteria > Bacteroidota > Bacteroidia > Flavobacteriales > Flavobacteriaceae > Maribacter_A. The sequence goes on from CBDUKE010000066.1 coordinate 252, forward strand.
ATTTTTACTATTTAATATTACTGAATATTTTTTTAAACTTTTGAGGCAACCCAGCTTTTAGATGGACCAATTCATTTGTAAATGGATGTTTGAATTTTAATGCATAGGCGTGTAAATACAATCCTTTACCGTTTAGAATCAAATTTTCAATGCCATATTCCTTATCTCCCAAAATCGGATTTCCGATACTTGACAAATGTATGCGCAGTTGATGCCGTCTACCTGTCTTGGGTTTTAATTTTACCAAGTTGAGTTTGCCGAATCTTTTTGAGGGTACGGATGCAATTCGTGCATACTTCGATTGTGATTTCTTACCCTCAATTTTTGAGGTGATTTCCCCTCGGGTTTTCATTTCACCAATGGTAATGGCATAGTAGGTTTTTTTGACCTTTTTATTTTCAAACATTTTATTTAAGGCACGAATGCTACTGCTGGTTTTTCCAACCAATAAAATACCTGTGGTTGCATAATCCAGTCGGTGAACCGGTTGTGGGGTAGTGGCATCAGGAAGCTTGCTTTTTTCAATGTTTTGGGCCAAGGCATTGGCAATGGTTTTAAAACTGTTTCCGCTCACTAAAATGCCAGCAGGCTTATGCAGCACTGCCAAGTACTGGTCTTCAAATAACACTTCAAGTTTAAGGATGAGTTTTTTCTTAGGGCTTATTTCTTCTGGAACTGATAACCTAATGGTCTCACCACCAGTAATAAACGTGGCCGTTGTGGCAATAACATCATTAACAGTTATGTACTGTTTTTTTAAGGCTTTCTTTAATGCTGATTTGGTGATAGCCCTATTGAAAATACCTACGCCATATTCTTGAAGGCGAATAGGAGTGGGTAGGTCTGGAACAATATGGGTATCGGTTACGTTGATTGTTTTTATTGTTTTAATGGCGGCTAAAGATAACTGTAAAAATAGTAGGCTGGCTTTTTGTGACAGAACCTTGCGGGCCTATAATTTTTTAGATGCTGTCGCTACTTTTTTTAACAATATTGGTATGCGCCTAATCTACTCTAATTGTAATTCAGCAAATCGTTCAACGGCATACCAACTTGAATCATACATCGGAACCCTGTGGTCAAGACTCGATTTTCCAAAAGTTAACATATACTCATATTTAGTGCCTTTTTCGACATCTTGACGAGATATATTAATACTGGTTTTCTGTCCTTCGATATTCAACTCACCCAAAGGTATTTCCATTTCAAATTGCCATCCATTTTCATTGGGCATCGCTGCAGTTTTTGCCGTACTATTCCAGACAATGGCTTGATCTTGGATATCCAATAAGGTGCCTTTGGGATTTACGACGTAAGCGTAAACTTCCTTTCCAACACCAATGTGAATTTTCAAGTTTTCATCCCTTAGAATATTTAGATCGTCTCTTTTAGTTGTTCCGGATTTAGAAAGTTGCTTGGATGCTTCAACCTTACCTGCAACATATAGCGTATTTTTTGCTTTATTTATGCCTATCACCACCGCGGTTTTCTGTAAGGGCAAACCTCCTTGAATATCATTGAATTGACTTATAATTTTATTTTTATTCCAGCTGATATCTGACAATTCCCCGTTGATCACAGGCGGTTTTTTTACAACAAATGGTTTAACCAATTTCGCTGTTCCAATTTTTATAGGATAGAATTCAACAGTATTGTTTTTGAAAGCTATTTTCCCATCCGGTGTTTGAAAATGAAGCTTGGCAGTTGGGAATGGATAGATGCGATCAATCTGCGATGTGGCTGAATAATCAATTTTAATTGCTTGTCCAGGTTTGATTATTTCTGTTTTGGGAGCATTGGTCTCCCAGTTTTTCAAAGTTTCCCAACTAAATGTCATCTGTAACGGATACTCAAATGGGTTTTCAATTTCTATTGTACGATTCACATTTACCGCTCCCATAAAATCTATTCTTGGGAATTTGATGATGGCATCAGTAAGATCGCGTTCTATTTTGAATACTTCGTAGGCGATAAATTCCTCTGGTGAATTTTCGGCTTCTTTGTCATAAATAAAGGCGTCAAACACATTTCCCGTATCATCAATGGCTCGACCGATTATCCGGTCACCCTGAAAGTCCATAACTGTAATATGATGCACGCTTCGTCTGTTAGCCGCATGTACCTTCGGCACGATGGGATAGTTAGGGGCACCGCCGCCTCCTGAAATCAAATGATAGATCCCTCTACTTGGCTTGCCCTGATAATTTCCTATACCATAGGTCCTCTGATAATAATGATCATGGCCAGTGACAACAAGATCCACCCCATATTCTTCAAACACCTCCTGCCACACCCACCGCTGAGGTTCTATTCCCCGTGTCGGATGGCATCTGAATAAAGGATGGTGAAAGAAAACAATCTTCCATTCTGCATCGGCGTTCTCTTTTAGGTCATTGATAAGCCATTTTGTTTGCTCAGAATCAATGGCAAAAGGGGCTTCTTTTTCATTACTATTCAATGCTATAAAATGTGCGTTGCCATAATCAAAGGAATAAAAAGACTCGCCATTTTCATCCGGTACTGACATATATTCGTAATAGAATGGTGAATTCATTTCATGATTACCCAGACTTGGGAAAACGGTAATGTTTTCAGACAATCCTTTCATGGGGTCAAAATACTGTTCCTTCCATTGTGCATAAGAATCACCTCTGGCAACCAAGTCTCCGGAGTGTATAACCATGCTTGGATTCAATTTCAAAATTTGGGCAACAATCCTTTTATGCGTTTCGGGATAAGTACGATTGTCACCATAAGCAACCATTCTCCAATTGGGTGTCCCGGGTACGGGTGCGGTAGTGAAGGAAGCACTTTCCAACATCGTATTGTTATAGCTAACCTTATAATAATATCGCGTACCTGGTTTTAGATTATCCAATTTAATTTCATGGATTTTGACTGGGTGCGGTTCGCTCTTCTCATTGCTGAAACTATCATCTTCACTATAGGCCACAATCCCCACAATAGGATTTACCGTTTCCCACTTGATAATAATTGAGTTTGGAGTGGCATACTGCAGATAAGGATATATATGCAAATCCTCGGGGTAATTATCGGTCTGGGAAAAAAGGCTGGTAGATACGAATAGGTAAAGAATGGATGTAAGGATTAATTTATATAATTTGGTTTTCATAGTTGTGTTCGTTTTACTTGTATCATTGCTATATTCTCAATTAATGAAGGTTAATGGCTGATATAGGAGCAGTAGCGAAGTTTTTTGCACTAACTTTTCAGTTTATCAATGACCTTTATTTTATGTTTATCTTCGTTTTAGTACTTAATCCGCTATTTTTTATATGTGTTGTAGCCAGTTTTTAGTCCTGGTAGGCTCCAGAAGAATAAGTTAATTCATAACTGTGAGTGTAAATCTCAAATACTATTCCGAAAGGATCCTCAACATAAACCATTTTATAGGGTTTTTCGTTTGGATAATACGCTCTTATTGGCATTCGCTGTTTTCCTCCATACGCTACTATTTTTTTTGTCAAATTTTCAATATCCGGATCTTGAACGCAAAAGTGAAAAAGTCCTGTATTGAAGGGATTAAACTCTGGTGCCACCTTATTTCCGTTTGGAAATGAAAATAATTCGATACCAATTCCATCTGAAGTCGACATATGGGCAATTTCGAATACTTCCCAATCTTCACCAAAGACATCAATGCACATTTGTCCGATCGCAGTAACTCTTTCTTTTTTTACTTTCGATGGTGCCATAATAACATACCACCCCATCACTTCTGAATAAAACTCAACAGCCTTTTGAATGTTTGGAACAGTTATTCCGATATGGGAAAAAGACCTTGGGTATTTATTTTGTTTCATAATTCCTTCTATTTAAATTATATACATTATTACCACACGTTTTTATTTTTTGTGCGCAATGAATTCGTCCGCGATTATATATGGAATTATTGCAATCATCATATAACCAGTTATTTCCCAACCTATTATAAAAAAGAAAGGCAATAATATCCCTTTTTAGTCTCATTCTTTAGAGACTGGTGGGGTATAGTTGAATTTGGCACATAGCGCGCCGGTAAGGAGACTTACAGCCAACTGATGTTGATAACCTTGCTTTTTATAAACCGAAAAAGGTTTTGAGTTACTTTATTCCCCTTTGGTATACACTACTTTGCCATCAAAAATGGTCATGGCTATCTCTGTGTTCAAGAAATCCTCTTCCACCACGTTCATTAAATCCTGGTTATAAATAGTGAAATCTGCCAGTTTTCCAACTGTAATAGATCCTTTGATGTCTTCTTCAAAGGCGCCATAGGCAGCATCTAAGGTATAGGATCTCAGGGCTTGTTCCCTTGTCATCTTCTGCGCTGGTTCATAGCCGCCTTCAGGGGTGCCTTTTAAGGTTTTCCGGCTTACACTGGCATACAAGCTGGCAATTGGGTTTAGTGGTTCTACTGGTACATCGGTGCCATTTACAATGGGTATACCACTTTGCAGTAGGTCTTGCCACATATAAGCCCCTTCTTTGATTCGCTTTTCACCCAAACGGTCAATAGCCCAAGGTCTGTCAGAAGACATATGTACAGCCTGCATTGCTGGGATAACCTGTAATTCGGCAAAGCGAGGAATATCATCCGGATGTAGATGTTGTGCATGCTCTATTCTAAACCTGTGATCGGTTGCTAAGTCTGGTAATGCAACAAAGGCAGCTTCATAACGGTCTAGAATTTCTCTGTTGGCCCGGTCGCCTATCGCATGCGAACAAACCTGAAAACCATTTTGTAATCCATTTAATGAAGTCTCTTTAACAAACTTCATCGGGAGTGTTTCATGCCCAAAGTGCCCTGGTCTATCAGTATAGGATTCCAATAACCAAGCGCCTCGCGATCCTAAGGCACCATCGCAGTTTAATTTCACAGAGCGGATGGTTACTAAGTTATCTGGGTCTACCATAGGGCCTTTTTCATACCATTCACTAAGCAACTCTTTATCCCACCCCGTAAGCATTCCATACAGCCGGATTTTCATTTTATCAGCGACTTTCATTTCTTCATAAAGGGCAATGGTCCCCCTTCCTATGCCGGCATCATGAAAACCGGTAATACCATTTCTGTGGCACGCGGCAACAGCCAATTCAAAAGCTTTGACATCTTTCTCTGGCGTGCTCTCAGGAATGTGCTTAGTAATTAAGCTTTGGGCTCGCTCGTTGAAAATGCCTGTTGGTCTTCCAATGTCATCTCGTATTATTTCGCCACCTTCTGTCTCAAATTTGTTAATGCCTTCCTTGGATAATACTGTTATGCCTGCTACTTCCATGGCCTTGGCATTGGCAAAGCCCGCATGACCACTAGCATGCCGCAAGTAAACAGGATTATCTGGGGATACCTCACTGAGCATATCATGTGTCTGAAAGCCCTTCACCGTTTTGGCCGGCATTTCATCCCATTTACTTTGATGCCACCCTCTACCGGTAATCCATTCTCCCGGAGCAGCTGTGCTAACTTTCTCGGCTACGGCATCCACGATTTCCTGATAGCTGGTAGTGTTCATCAGGTCCAGGTTCAACTCATTATAACCCAATCCCATAAAATGGCCATGCCCTTCGATTAAACCCGGAGTCATGGTTTTGCCTTCCAGATCTATCAGTTGTGTTTGATCGTTTTTGTATTGCTCAGCTTCAGCAAGGCTGCCGGCAAAAAGAATGATATTGTCTTTCGTAGCTACTGCTTCAACCATCGGCTGGGATGAATCTACAGTATAAATTGAACCACCATATATAAGTAGGGTGGCGGATTCTTTATTAGGACTCTGACAGGCCGTTAAAAAAAGGAAGGCTACGGCTACACCATAGTAAAGAGAATTTTGTAATCGCATAGATGTTGATTTTTAGAAAGCATAATTTACAATTTTAAAAAACAACTTAAGGCAGTGTTCTGCACTAATATATTTTTCAGTTTGTTTTTCTTTACAAGACGGAATAATTAGTAGTGAAAATGTAAGTTTTATGAATGTTTTCATCAAAAGAATGCCAACAATGGGTTTTAGTTATTAACTATATCCCACTTATAAAAATAACATCCTAAAAATCCTGCAATCTTATCATAAATGCAATACTAATTGGTAATAAAAGCGATGTAAATGGTTGCAAATAAGTACAAACTTTTTTTAACCCAATGTTTTGTTGTAATGTGTTTTGTGCTTTTATTTAAAAGCAGTATCAATCCATTCAAACACCGTTGCATAAACCTTTTTCCTTACCGGTTTTTTTGATAGGATTAAATCGTGCATGCCATTTTCTATTTGACAAGAAGTGACATTCCCCTTGATATTATGAGCGTAATTTCGAATGTGATCCACGTTTAAGACAGCATCTCCTTCTTTGAGTTTATCAGTCCAAAAATGCTCGTGGATTGATTTGCTGCTATACATCACAAGTGTTGGGACATCTATGATGAGATTATGCTTTATTCTTTCCTGGGCTTTATGTATGGCCCTAATGAAACCTAAATTCACCTTTGGCGGCTCAAGCGGTTTCCATTCCATTGAAAAGTCCCATTCACCATGATGATCTTTGTGCAAACTTTGACCATATTGGTTTGATTTATTCACTGCTATTACCTTGTTAGGAAGGTGTTTCCCAAGCGTGGAGAGTATCGGAATGCCAATTTTTCTTTCTATGATGTTCAAATTAAATTCATAAAACGGACTGTTACAGATTACCCCATGAAATAGGGTGCTATTTAAATGGTTCCCGGCATAATTTGTAACAATAAGCCCACCGGTGGAATGTCCCTTTAATAGTACATGATCATTATTTTCCGATTTGATGATTTGCAGGGCAATGTTTATTTCTTCATCATATTCCAATAAGGAACGGACATTGTACATTTTTTGATGGCTGAGGTATGAACGACCGTACTTTCGTAAATCAAGCGCATAGAAATTATAGCCTTGTTCATTGAATTCTTTTGCCATTTCCTCTTGAAAAAAATAATCGTGGAAACCATGTACATACAAGATTGCCTTATTTGTACTGGATTCCGAATTTCGTCTAATCAAGGTCGAAACTACTTCTCCCTCATAATCGTCGGCAAGGGATAGAGTCAACTTATTAAAACGATCACCAAGAACATCTGGAAAATAATTGTCATTGGTTATACTTGTAAAATTTGCCTTTTGCATCCTATTTTTATTTTGACTTACTGCTGATATACTTTTTGTTTTTTATTGAACGAGTATATTTTAAATTGAAGTAGGACAATCATACTAATGAAAGCCACAAGCATTATGAGTAGTAAAGTGTTGATCTCAGGTTTAATGGATGATAAATCCCCTCCGTAAAATGCTATTTTCCTTAACCCACTCAAAAACTGGGTTGATGGAATATATTGGGAAACGTTCGCAATTGCATCGGGAAATGCAAGTGTTGGCCAGGTAAAACCACTGAGTATAAAAGCAGGGGTAGAAATTACCATCAAAAGCTCCGTAGCTTTTAATTGGCTTGGAATGGCAATGGAAAACAGCATCCCAATAAACATTGAAGCTAAAGTCAATAGCGTTGCCAAAATGAGCATTGGCAAATTGAATATGTCTATATCAATCTTAAAATAGGGGACCAATAGGCTTACAATCAGCCACATTATTGGTATCATCAGAAGAAATGGGGTTGATTTAAGCGCGATATGATACAAGGAAAATTTGCTCTCTTTAACAAGTATTCCAAAATGGCCATCTTCAAAATCCCTTGCAAAAACCAATGCCATGGCCAAAAAGATGATCTGTTGCATAATGGCAGCTAACAGCCCCGGTAACATAAAGGTTATATAGTTTCCTGTGGAATTATAGAGCTTATTAAAATTGATTTTAAAGCTTTCATAACTTGCTAAAGCCTGAGTAGGGTGGAGACCACTTTTTTTGAGTCCTTCTATTTCCATTCCGGCATTTAAGGTCATTAAAACCGACTGAATGTTTTTGCTGGCCGTATTCGCATTCAATATATTCGCCATATTCAAGTCAACCCTTATTTCAGGATGTCTTTTTTGGAGAATATCGGCTTCAAAATTTGTAGGTAAGGTAACCACTGCGTCATATTGTTTTACTGGCATTTCATCCATGATGTTGCCGGGCGTATAACGAACATCGGTTACGAGCAATACTTCATTATCCTCAAAGGCATCAATAATTTTATCTGAAGTAGGACTGTGGTCTTGATCAATGATCACTATGGGCAAGTCAAGTACTTTTGCCTGTTTATAGACGTAACCAAATAAAATTCCGTAAAATATGGGCGCCCCAATAAAAATGGCGAGCAGAACATCGTTCGAAAAAATGCGCTTAAACTCAATTCGGAGTAATTTCAAAAAGTCTTTCATACCCTTTATTATTTTATTAGAATAGTAGCATTTATGTACAATTTTTGCTTGGATATGTCCGAATTTGGTACGGCCTTTAACTCATAAATAGATTCTGACAGTTCGTATAAAGGTGCAGTGCTAGTAATGTCGGCATACTGCGCCAGTTGCTTTATGACTATGATTTTAGTGTCGATTTCCTCTTTGGTGAATGGGTTGATAAGCGTAAGAGGTTCGCCCACTTCAAAGTCATAGACTTTTGATTCAGGTATTGTAAATCGAAAATACACACTGTCTTTTTTATAGCCATTGAACAAGGCATATCCTGGTGTCAACAGTTCCCCTTCTTCCAAGCTGATGGTTTCAATAGACATATCCGCAGGTGCAATCACAAATTGTTCATTGGCCGCTGTAAGCACTTCTTCTTTGGCACCAATAGCCCTTGTTAACTGTCCTTTGGCTTGGTCAATTTGTTCGGTTCTTGCACTCTTGCTGACCTCATTGCGTTTGGCTTCGAGAGCGGCAACCTGTGCCTGTGCCATATCGCGTTTCATTTTAACTTCATCAAATTGTTGCAAACTAACCAGCGAATCTTTATACATGGCCTGTAAGCGATTATAGGATTCCTGCGCAAAATTCAATTGTGCCTTACCGGCATCAATTTGACCGTTGATTTGGTTTAATTGTTCTACTGTCGCACCATTATAGGCCATGTTTAATTGACCTTTTGCAGCTGTTACAGCGCCATCTGCCTGTATTATTTTTGCGTTAACTTCTGGGATATCCAACAAGGCCAGCGTATCTCCTTTTTTTACAGTTTGCCCTTCTTCAACATAAATTTTGCTGACTCGGCCCGCTAGCTTACTACTCACGGAAATGGTTTCAAACTTCACTTTTCCCCTGAAAGAGGTAATTGACTCGTTTCCACAAGAATTTAAAATCAGTATTGCGATACCGCCAATAAATAGGTTTCTAAATGCATTCATTTTTCTTTATTTCTTTTGTTGTATTAGTAGTTGAGCATCCCTTTTGCGTGAAGCATGGCGGTGACCGCTCTTCGCTCATTGAAAAAGGATTCTTGTAATTTAAAATTGGCTTTTTCCAAATCGTTTAAAGCGTCAAGTACGTCGTTTATTGAAGCCAAATCATTTTTGTATTGTTTGTTGATCATGTCATAGGTGTCACTCGCCAGCTCAATTTCTTTTTGAACTATATTGGTGTTTTGAAGCGAGGATTCATAGGCAAGTTTGGCCTTGGTAATGCTTAGTGATACCATTTCTTTGGCCTCTTCTAACCTTTCTCTATATTTTTGACTTTCAATCTTCGATTTTTTACTTTTCAATCGTGATTGATTGCCATCGAACACATTCCATTTAATACCGGCACCTATGTACCATTTTGGGTCTAAAAGTGATAAATCATCTTCAATGAATTCATAATGCCCTTTTAAAGCCAGTTTGGGAATGAAATTGCTTTTTTCCATTTTAGATTTATAAAGTGCGGCTTTTTCAGCTTCCTCCAAGGCTTTTATTTCACTGCGCTTATCAGCACTCAAAGTAGCGTCGATTGTAAAAGATCTTAGTTGTGGTTCAAGTAGACTTAAGTGTTCCTTGCTTTCCTTGGTGAGTTGATGCAGCACCGCTATTAGAAGGGTTTTATTATGGTTAAAATCCAATTGCTTGGCTATCAGCTGTTGTTGTGCCAATTCAATTTTTTTACGGCTTATGGGTGTGGCCAAACCATTTTCGATGGCCTTTTTTACGTAAAATTCTTGTTCGTTTAAGTATTTTTCTGAGATAGATAAAACCCGCTTGGAAGCATATACCAGTGCAAGTTTGTCATAAGCCTCTATTATTTTTAATGCTATTTCATCCTTTTCGGCCATACCAACATAAGTCAAGGAGGCTTCTTTATGTTTACTTGCCTTGAGGGCATTGCTGGCCTCTAGTCCACTGAACAAAACCCAATCCAAATCCACGTTTGATTTCAGGATATTCTTGTCTTGTAGATTAGGAATCTCTGTTAAAGGGATATTAGCAGGAAAAGCATCATTAAATGGAATACCGGCTGCTTCCTTGATGAGGAGCTTTTGTGTGGCAATCAGAAGATTTTGAGTATCATCATCAAAGGAGATGTCATCATCCAACCTAGTGAAACTTCCGTTTAATGTGACCTTAGGCAGGAAAACCGACTTTGCCAATTTTTGATCCACCTTTGTCTGTGCTACATCAAAATCATTGATGTTGACGGTGTGGCTTACCTCCAATCCTTTCTTAATTAGTGCTTTAAGGTCAGGATCCAAATCTTGTGCCATGGATATCGATGGAATAAACCATGAAAAGGCAATCAAAAATAGGCTTAGTCTTGATTTGTTTATGTGCATTGTAAATGGTTTTATTTTTACAATACAAAGTTGTTGATGAAATGAAGACTTTCTTTTGACCTATGTCAAAAAGTGATATTCTAGATCATTTACGGGAATCATTTCTTCGGATACGACTTAGTGTTTCCTGTGTCATACCGAGATAGGAAGCAATATGCCCCAAAGGTACACGATGGACAATATTTGGGAACTCAGAGATCATATAATCATATCGTTCCCTCGCAGTCTGAAATTGGATAGCATTCAGTTTATGGACAATTTTTGTAAGCATTTCTATGGATAGCAATCTAGTGAACTTTTCCATTTTATGGTATTTGGCTAACAATAGCTCCATTTTTTCATGGGTTATACTATATACAATTGCATCTTCTAAAACCTCCAAGTAGTAAAAGCTAGGACTTTGCTTAAAGAAGCTATCTGCGCTAGACATAAAATCACCAACTCCAAAGAACCATTGTGTTACTTCCTTTCCATCTTCTTTCAGGTAATAGCTTCTTCCCAAACCCTGTTCTACAAAATATAATTTATGGCAAACTTGACCTTCTTTTATCAACACCTGACTTTTTTGAACATACTCTTTTTCAAAATGCGAGAGTATGTCATTTAATTCATCGTGCGAGAATGGCACTAATGATACGAGGAAGTCGGTAATATTCATAAATTACTAATTGGTAAAATTGCAACTATCTTTGGCTAAGCCTAAAATAAGCAATTATTTTTGTGCGGTGCTGGCAATAGTTTTTATATAGGCATTTCAATTTCAAAACTTTCGGTAAGCATATCCAATCAAAAAATCAATGTTTTCTGTTTAATAGGTTAATGGATATTACTTTGGTACCACCCTTATAATGGGTTTTAATAAAGTATCTTTGTGCCGGATTATTTATCTGTTGATATAAATCATACAAGCTCAATGCTAGTAAACCAAAAAGACTCCTTTTTATAACTCTTTCTGATTATTGATACGGTATTGGTCAAATTAATGATTGATTTTAGTAAATAACCCTATATTCGAATCTCATCATGACGTCCTGCTTATTTCATTAATGGCGGACGGCATTAATTAAAGAAAAACCATATGGCTTTATTAAAAATGGGGGTTGTTGGAACTTCAAGAAAAGAGGATGAAAGACGTGTTCCCATTCATCCAGAGCATTTACAAAGAATTCCGGAAGATATTCGCAGACAGCTTATTTTCGAAAAAGGATATGGAGCTCCTTTTAATATTGAAGATGAGGAAATAGCAGCTCAAACAGGGGGCATGGCTACCCGGAGTGAAATATTATCGGATATTGGATCGGCTATTATAGCCAAACCTATTTTATCTGATTTAAAAGAGCTAAAAGATGGTGGTCTAATTTGGGGTTATCCCCACTGTGCACAACAAATGCAAATTACACAAACAGCTATAGATAAAAAATTAACCTTGATAGCCTTTGAAGATATGTTCGTTTGGAACCCAAATGGACAGATGGGCAGACATACTTTTTATAAGAATAATGAAATGGCCGGTTATTGTGCAGTTATACATGCGTTACAACTGAAGGGAATAGATGGCCACTATGGGAATCAAAGAAAGGTGATCATTTTTAGTTTTGGTGCCGTGAGCAGAGGTGCTATCTATGCTTTAAAGGCGCATGGTTTCAGGGATATTACGATCTGTATTCAAAGGCCTGACCATGAGGTCAGAGAAGAAATATTAAATGTGGACTATGTTCGCATTAGAAAGGGCGAAGCAAACGAGCCTCGACTAGTCGTGGTGGATCATGACAGATCAGAACGGCCATTATTAGACTTGATCAGTGAATCTGAAATAATCATTAATGGTACTTTTCAAGATCCCAATGATCCTTTCGATTTTGTGATTGAAGAGGAAAAGTCCAGCTTAAAGCCGGGTACTTTGATCGTTGATGTAAGTTGTGATGAAGGCATGGGTTTTTATTTTGCCAAGCCAACCAGCTTTAAAAACCCCATGATATTCGTAGATAAAATTGACTACTATGCGGTAGATCATACGCCTAGTTACTATTGGGAAAGTGCCTCAAGATCAATTTCAGCTGCGTTGATCGTGTATTTACCAACAGTGATCAGGGGCCGGGAAAGTTGGATGCAAAATGCGACCATAAAAAATGCCATAAATACTGACCAAGGTGTGATCGTGAAAGATGCTATTCTTAGATTCCAGAATCGTCAAAAGGCCTATCCGCACTTAGTAATTTAGTTTAGCCTAGGGATGGTGTACATTGCCAGCATAAATTGTCCGCCTAACCCAGAAAGAAAATTAATTACCAACATTTCTATTTTAGGAATTCCTTGCAATAAATTATACCCGATATTAAACGACTTTAGTTGTTTTGTGCTTCAAAAATCAAGCTATCCAAAACAAGGGTAACTTTACCCGTTTCATCTAAAATCCCTTCCATTTTTAAATGTGTTACAATAGGTTCTTTTGCCATTCGCACCAGAGTCACATGGTCAAAAGCCATTGAGTCTGTTACTTTTTGGGCACCACCGGTAGTTCCTAACATGGTATAATCCCTACCATGTCTTTTGCGATGCGAAAACGAATGAAAATGACCATTGATTACAGTATATGGTCTGTCTGCCAATAGCGTTTCAAGTTTCCCTAAACCTTTGTCATCCTCACGCAGCCAAAGCGGTTTATGCATTAGTAAAAATGTCCACTTTACTTTAGGATACTTTTCAAGAACACCTTTGTAATAATTAAACTGATCCTTACTCATTCCACCAATTTGACGCTCAGGCATATTAAAATACTCCGATTCTTCATACACACCTTCAATTTCACCATCAATAATTTGTAAAGCCTTAGCTCTGGCCCGATATATTTCTAACATACGTTTTTCTTCATAGTCTTCAGAGTCCATCATTAAAAACAGTACATTTTCATAAACAAAATGATAATAACGGGGTCCGAACCGTTGTTTCCAAAATTTGCGCATTATCGGATTGGTTAGGTCATGATTTCCACCAAGATGAAAAAAGGGCATATGTAGTTTGGAAGTTCTAAAATCAAACGAGTTCCACTCCTTTTCAAGTTGTAAAGTGTCTTCTGTACCTCCATCGATCAAATCACCAACACTTAACACAAAGGTAGGGTCTAACCTATTTAATTGTTTCACTGCTGTACTATAAATATTTTCACGTTCTCCACCAGTTAGGTCTGAAATTATTGCAAATGTAAAATCGTCTTCTTCGAGTTCAAAGGTATCACTCGTCCATGGTGTTGGACCCTCTTTTACGTCATGTTCAAATACGGGTTTTTGTTCTGTATTGGTTTTACAACCTATAATAAGAAGACTAAGGATTAGAAACGTAATGTATGATTTCATTTTGGCGCTTTATTTAACGTTTAGTATGTATTAATTAGGGGCAGGCGCCCGCAACCCGCCAGCCCGCCTGTCCGCCCGTTCCGGTACGTCGGCGTATGATCGATCCTTTGCGTTTTCATGATTATTCCGCCCGAGTAAAGTCCTTCTGAAATTCTTGGGGCCGCCCATTGTGTTCCCGAAAAGATTGCAATAGGTTTGGTTTTATCGTCAGTATTCATGCTAGCGTATTAAATTATTTTTGGAAGACATATTTTCCGAGTAATTGATGACAAACACCTGGATACATGGTCGTTTTCCTGCCGTTTATTTATTATTAGTTATTGTTTCCACATTAACTTTCATCCATGTATTCCTTCAAAAGTTGATTACTCTTTATCTTTATACTTTTCAAACCAAGCCAAAACACTCGCTATTTTGGCAACCAAGTTACTAGGCTTGTTAGCAATGCCATGTGAGGCACCTGGTATTCTTACCATGGCAGTTTCAACGTTTTCCAACTTCAAGGCAGCATAAAATTGTTCTGATTCCGCTATCGGTGTCCTGAAATCCTGTTCACCAGTTAGTAGCATAGTTGGTGTGTTCACATTACCAACATAGGACAATGGCGAGCGTTTTAAGTAGCTTTCTGGATCTTCCCATGGCTTTTTAGCAAACCAATATTTTGAAAAGAATTGTACGCCATCCGCATACAATACAAAACTATACCAATTAATAACCGGTTTGGCCACAACTGCGGCTTTAAACCGATCGGTCTTACCTACTATCCAAGCCGTAAGCACGCCACCACCACTTCCACCGGTTACAAACAAATTTTTATCATCAACAAATCCCTTTTTGATGACTGCATCCACTCCTGACATGAGATCGTCATAGTCATGATTTGGGTAATCGTGATGTATCAAGTTTCCAAACTCCTCGCCATAGCTTGTGCTGCCCCTTGGGTTGGAATAGAGTACCACATAGCCTGCAGCAGCATATGCCTGTATTTCGGCAGAATATACCGAGCCATAACTTGCAAATGGACCCCCATGAATTTCCAAAATCATTGGATACTTTTTACTGGCATCAAAATTTGGCGGAGTAACTATCCAGCCTTGTATTTTACGCTGATCAAATGAAGAATCCCACCATATTTCTTCTACATTTCCTAGGTTCCTAAAAGAGAACAGATCATCGTTTAGTGCGGTTAAACGCTTACTGGTTTTTGAGTCTGTAACACCGAGGTCAGCTGGATGATTTGTTCCGCCAAGGGTATAGGCAAATTTATTCGAGTTTGATGCCGTATAGCTGGCTGCATTATAGGGTCTGCCAAGCGAAAGGCCACCTAGGTTTTCAGTTATTACAGTTACCTTGCCAGCTAATGTGATGTATGCTAATTTGGTATCTCCTTTATCATCATATTGAAAGTAAAGACCCTTACCGTCATTACTCCACTTAATATTCTGAATATCTCGATCAAAATCGTTGGAAATCAATTTAGAATTGGTTCCATCTACATTCATAATATGAAGATTGGTAATTTGATATCCCTGGTATGTGTCGTCAAATCCTAAGTAGGCGATTTTTGTTCCGTTTGGTGATAATACGGGATTATGATCGGGGCCATAACGTTTTGTTAATGGCTTAATCGTTCCATCATTTATGATTAGCTGATGAATTTCCCCATCAAGGGGTTCTATTTCTTCTGGTTTATGAAAATTGGCACTGAAGTAAAGTAGTGCATTGTTTTTTGACCAAACAGGGCCGCCATGGTCAAAATCAGTAGAGGTCAATTGTCTTGGTGTGCCTCCTTCAATGGGCAACGTGAATAATTGAGTGTTACCACTTTTCAAGTATCCTTGTCCGTCGCCACGGTAGTTCATATCGTCAATATAGGTAGGTGGGGTGTTCCATTCTGCCCCCTCAGGTTTGCTCGGCATTTTTACAATTGATTCATGCTTTTTGGGAACAAACATGTTAAATGCCAAGGTTTTGTCATCATATGACCATGCAACATCATTGGGCACCTCTGTTGTGTTTGTCAAAGGGACAGATTCTTTTGTATTCATCCACATCATATAAAGTTTCATCTTCTCATCGGCCATATTCGATTTAAAAATTATCTTTTTTCCATCATGTGACCATCTGGGATAAAAGTCGTTGTGATTTCCAGTTGTGAGGGGTCTATTATTGGAACCGTTATAATTCACAATCCAAAGATTTGATAAGTTCTTATCGGTCATTACATCTTTAAAATTCCGAACATAGACAATTCTGGACCCATCAGGAGAAATTTGTGGATCAGAAACAAATTCCATATTAAATATGTCAATAAGTTCTAGGTTCGATTTTACTTGGCCATAACTGAACGGAATTATGGCAAATAAGAGTAGGGCAGTTTTAAATACAAGTTTCATTATGTTAAATTTTAATTTATTTCTATGATCGGTTAATTAAGTTGTTCTTAAATAGGGGCTAAAGGTTGCTGTATGGTCAGTTACGTTCGTTATACAACTAAAATAGCAAAAGAAAACCGAACCTTAGGAAAATCCGGCCTGCCACGCAAAAAGCGTGGAGGATTTTCCGAGTACGCACAGAACCAAGCAACCCGCCAGCCCGCCTGTCCGCCCGTTCCGGTACGGACGGGAATGACCTGTCGGGCAGGAACGACGCTGTCGGACTGGTGGATTATAGGTTTTGTTAGCATTTGTTGTTTCTGTTCGAGTGCACGATTATCATTGGGATGTATTATGTTTTTTTGATTTCATATTAGAGATTTCATCCGAGTAAGAAGTGCATTGGCAAATTTGCTTCATAGTCCGATCCGTCCTGCTCCGAGGGAGTTGGAAATCCTGCATACCGTTCTTCAATTCCATTCGAAAGTGAATCAAGTCTTACTTCAATTCGGAGTAAATGGGGAAAATAATCCGCTAAGGAAATAGTAACCGATTGTAATAATTAGAAGGACTACTATTATTTTAACCGCAAGTTTTAGTTTTTTATTCATTTTCTTGATTTTTATTTTATTCCAGCAGAGTAAAAATTCGAGTCAATTGATTTTGAATGTCAATCAAGCTAGAAATCTGTCATTTTTTTTTACAATAAATGCTAACGTCCAGTGTATGAGGCGTTGCCATCCCGGAGGGTGGTTATGACTTATATACATTGTTATGTGCTTCTTATTTAATTTGGGCTTCTACTTATTCGAATGCAGC
>CBDUKE010000067.1:0-17408 GCA_965367725.1 uncultured Maribacter sp.
TATGGTAATGTCACTGGAAACTACATACCTTGGCTATCTGCCGCCGTTCGCTTGAAGGTCTAAAATACATTCCGGACCTAAGCCAGGAGCATCAACGATTCCTTTTGAAGCTCTATTCTCCAACATTTTTTTCATTCCTGCTCCAAACTGCAATTCTGCACGCATAAGACAACCAACAACATTACAATGGTTTTCGGCATCAACATCTAGGTGATCATTTACTGGTGTTGAACCTAGGTCTACCAACCCCAATAAATGCCCAAATTCATGGTTTAAAGTAGCGGTCTCGACATCACCTACCGAAACCAAGTTGCTTTTATTGGCCAGGGTGCGAATGGTTTCTTCATAAATGACCATTGATGTGTTTAAATAAACCGCTCCCAAAGTCACCAATTCCTCTTCCTCTTCATCGTCTTCGGATGGTGCATCGGCAAAATAAATATAAATGGCCAAGGTACTTCCATCATTATAGACTGTTCTGTTCTCCTTTTCTAAATCAAAAATCTCTTCAAGTGTAAGTTTTTCTTCATTGGGGGAAGGCAGATCATTATATACTACTTCAATATCCTGTTTAAAGGAATGCTGTTGTAAAAAAGAAACAAAGTCGGTCATTGCGGTTGAAGTTGGCCTGAATCCCTCTACATAAGCAATTTCAATACGTAGTTTATCGAAGGTGCTGTTCGAGAGGATCTCGTTGGCAGATTCCCCGGTGGTTTTTAAATTTGCTGTTTTATCAATAGTAACCTGATTTGTACTATCCTCCCCCGAATCTTTTGAGCAACTTACCAAGACCAAAAACATAATTAGTATTGCCAAAAAGCGATTTTTCATAGCCTAATTTTTAAAATATAAAAAGATAACGCAAAAAACGTGCCTACTAGTATTATATAGCGGTTAATCTAGCTAAATAGTCGTAATGTTCCCCTTCACTTACAAGTTCGCATTCAAATTGACAGTCCCAAGCAGCATTTTGCAAGGTTTTATAATCCAAATATAACCATGAAAAAGGTTTACCTATTTCGCCATTGTATTTCATCGTGAATTCCACTTCCCCATAATACCCTTTCGATTCAGGAATCCAGTGCCCACCATCTTCGTCGGCATCGAACATATAAATAATATCGCTGGAATCCAATAGAATTTGACCATTTGGATTCAAAAGTGATTTGAAATGGGTCAAATAAGTCTTTAATAATGCTAGCTTGCCCACAATACCAATACCGTTCATCAGTAATAAGAGGGTATCGAACTTTTGATTCTTAAAATCAAGGATGGAGCAGTTTTGCGATAATTTCACTCCCCTTTGTTTACAGGTTTCTATAGCGCCTTTGGAACTGTCCAATGCAGTTACCTGTAATCCTCTTTCTTGGAGATAAAGGCTATGGCTTCCAGCTCCACAACCAATGTCCAATACATTTCCTCTACAAAGCTGTAATGCTTTTTGTTCAATTGCTGGCATTTCCCCATAATTCCTAAAAAGATAGGGTAAGGGTATGCTATCCTCTTCATCCAATGATGAAAAAGTCTTTATATCTTCAATATAATTTCCTTTTTGATAATCCAATAACGCTTTACCGAGAATATCCATTGGCTTATAATTCGTACTTTGCGTACAAAAATGAGGCTTTTACGCCATTTTAAAAAACAGATCATGCATCACATCAAGAAATTCTTTTTTTGCCTTCTTTTGATTCCTATGGTATTCAGTGCGCAGGAATCAACCTATACCAAAGATATTGCCGATTATTTAGATAATAATGGAACCATGTTGCAGTACGAATTTGCGTATGGTGAATTAATGAAAATGTTGGGAAACCAATATCCTAAAAACGAAAATAATACGCAAGGATGGGAATATTTAGAGGCGAATAAAAGTAAGGCAGTGGCCGAAATGAAAATGTTGCTAATTCCGATTTACCAAGCGAATTTCACACATGGCGAAATAACGGAAATGATTGGATTCTATAAATCTGAGGCTGGAAAATTATTGATAAAGGACCGTTCTAAAATGACCGAATTGCATAAAGAAGAGCTAAATGATTTTTATAATTCAGCCGTTGGTCAGAAAATCATAAGCAAGCAAGAAGTACTTTCCGAAGAAATATCAAAGGTTTCTGAAAGTTGGAGTAAGTATTTATACGAAACTTCAATAAGCTTGTTGAAGAATGAATGAGGTCTTAAAACAACTTCCCCTTAAGGCGAAAGAGAAGCATGCAGCGAATAAGAAGTTTTTTGCCAAACTAAAAAAAAAGCCTCCTAAAAACCTCGATTATGTAATGCAAGAATTGCATGAAGCGGAGTTTCAAAAAACCGATTGCCTTAGCTGTGCCAATTGTTGTAAGACCACAGGCCCGCTCTTTACCAATGCAGATGTGGAACGGATCTCAAAGCATTTAAAGTTAAAACCCCAACAGTTCATAGAACAGAATTTACGTTTGGATGAGGACAATGACTACGTGCTTCAGCAGCTACCCTGTACTTTTTTGGGTTCCGATAATTATTGTGCCATCTATGATGTAAGACCTAAAGCGTGTCGCGAGTTTCCGCATACAGACCGAAAGAAATTCCAGCAAATAAGTCAACTGACCTTAAAGAATGTGGCCATCTGTCCGGCTGCCTTCAATATTGTGGAGGCCATGAAAAAGAAATTGCCCAATTAATCGTAAAGCAGGTATTTGGCTCTTATTTTCTTGAATTTATCCAAATCCGGTTGCCAGGAAGTTTTGATTTCCTCTTCAGAGAGTCCAGCTTCAATTTGCTGTTGTAATTTTGCAGTCCCAGCGTGTTTGGTGAAACCGCTGGTATTAAAAACCTTTGTTTTATCCTTGGTGTTTTTATAGGCATCAATTATCCAATTTAAGGAAACCTCTTTCATTTTAGGTGCCTTGGATAAATCCTTGCCATAGCAAACTTTGCTATTTTCCTTAGGGCTTTTTGAGCCAAAATTTGGTCTTGGCCAATATCGAAAATTGTATTGGGTACTATCCAAGAATGAGGCTCCATAACGCTGAAATTGGAACTCGGTTCCTCTACCCGCATTGATGTTGGTGCCTTCGAACAATCCTAGACTGGGATAAAGGTTGATAGCGGTATCATTAGGTAAATTAGGAGAAGGTCTAATGGCCAAACTATATGCTGAATTATGGGTATAATTCTCCAGGGGTATCACGGTTAAATCGGCTTTTGATTTATTTTCCAACCAACCTTCTTCATTGATCATATTGGCATATTCGCCAATGGTCATCCCATACACCAAAGGTATAGTAGTCATTCCCAAAAAGCTGGTATGTTCTTTCTCCATGGTTGGGCCGTCAACATAATGACCATTGGGGTTTGGGCGATCCAAAACAATAACGGGAATGTCATTTTCCGCACAGGCTTCCATGACCAATTGCAGCGTCGCGATATAGGTGTAAAAACGAACACCTACATCCTGGATATCAAACAGTACCACATCCAAATCCTGTAAAAGTTCTTTGGAGGGTTTTCTGTTTTTGCCATAGAGCGAAATCAAAGGCAATCCGGTCTTGGTGTCCAATCCGTCTTTTACTTTTTCACCGGCATCGGCCTGTCCTCGAAATCCATGTTCAGGCGCAAAAACTTTTTTAATATCAATATTCAGGCTCAAAAGAGAATCTACTATATGTGTATGATTTTTGTTGTTTTTGAAAATAACACTGGTTTGGTTCGCAACGATTCCTACCTTTTTGTCTTTTAATAATCCAAGGTATGCTTGGGTTCTATTAGCACCTACTATAATGGCTTTTTGTTCTTGAATAGCAGTATTCCCAATTATGTCGGCAGCTGTATTTTTAGATGATTTTTGGGTGTTTCCACAGGCCGACATTACTAAAACCCATAAGAAAACTGTACTTTTGAAATTGGATAAAAACGCCATAATTTGAATTTAGAATATTTTATAGCCAAACGACTCATTAGGGGCAAGGAGCATAAAATTAGTATTTCCGCACCAATAATAAAAATAGCCATTGCGGCTATTGCTATCAGTGTTTTTATGATGCTGATTGCGATTGCAACTGGGGTTGGACTTAAGCACAAGATTCGTGAAAAAGTAGCAGCTTTTAATGGTCATATTCAAATTTACAACTACGATAACAATTCTTCTGATGTTTCTGTTGTACCAGTTTCCATAGAACAGGATTTTTATCCTGAATTCACTTCCGTTGATGGTGTTTCTCATGTGCAGGCTGTTGCTACTAAAGGAGGTATTATCAGAACCGAAAATACTTTTGAGGGTTTTATCGCCAAGGGCGTGGGTAGGGATTATAATTGGGAGGTGTTCAAAGAATACATGGTTCAAGGCGAATTGCCTGATTATTCAGGGGATTTGAATACTGAGGTTTTGCTTTCGCAATTAATGGCCAATCGATTACAACTGAAAGTAGGGGATTCTTTTTCTGCTTTTTTTCCGAAGGAAGAAGACCCTTTAAAACCCAATCAAAGAAATTTTAAACTTGTAGGTATTTACGATAGTGGCTTCGAGGAAATTGATGGCAAGTTTGTATTTGTTGACATACGCCATATACAGCGTATGAATAAGTGGGAAGATACCCAAGTAGGTAATTTTGAGGTCTTTTTGAATAGTTTTGATGATATTGATCAAAAGAGCAAGGAAATTTATGGTAAGACGCTATCTACGCTCGATACACAGACGGTCATAAGTAGGTACTACAAAATATTTGAATGGATTGGACTTTTCGACTTTAATATTGCCTTGATTATTGGTATAATGATCATTGTTGGGGGTATTAATATGATTACTGCCTTATTGGTCTTGATCCTGGAACGAACCCAGATGATCGGTATTTTAAAGGCCTTGGGATCTACCAATTGGAGTATTCGGAAAATATTTTTGTACAACGCCGCATATTTGATTGCAGTTGGTCTTTTGTGGGGTAACTTATTGGGATTGGGCTTTATTTGGATTCAGCAGAAATATCGCTTATTGAAGTTTCCAAATCCAAAGGAATACTATATCGAGTATATACCGGTTCATATTGATTTTTCAACGGTATTGCTACTCAATTTAGGCGTGTTGATTTTATGCTTATTAATGCTTTTGGTGCCTTCGTATATTATTACAAAAATAAATCCGGTAAAGGCTATTAGGTTTGAATAGCCCATTCCTTGTATCATAGTTACTATGATTATTGACCATAATTCAAAAACCTATCTTTATACTTAGATGGAATACGCAGAAAATATATTGGGTACCATTGGGAATACCCCATTGGTTAAATTGAATAGACTTACAAAAGACCTACCCTGTTTGGTATTGGCAAAATACGAGACTTTTAATCCAGGAAATTCAGTTAAAGATCGTATGGCAGTTCAAATGGTTGAGGATGCCGAAGCTGATGGACGGTTAAAACCAGGTGGGACGATCATAGAAGGCACCTCGGGCAATACAGGAATGGGTTTAGCTATGGTGGCTACCATAAAAGGATATAAATTAATTTGTGTAATCAGCGATAAACAATCGCAAGAAAAAATTGATATTCTTAGAGCTATGGGCAGTAAGGTCTATGTATGCCCTACAGCAGTCGCTCCCGAAGACCCGCGAAGTTATTATTCAACGGCCAAACGTTTGGCCGAGGAGATCCCCAATGCATGGTATGTGAATCAATATGACAATCCCTCAAATTCAAAGGCACATTTTTTGAGTACTGGACCTGAAATTTGGGAGCAGACCGATGGAAAGGTTACCCATTTTGTTACTGGTGTAGGTACAGGTGGGACTATTTCGGGTATTGGCTCATTCTTGAAATCCAAAAACCCAAACATCAAGATTTGGGGTGTTGATACCTATGGTTCTGTTTTTAAGAAGTATCATGAGACAGGCATTTTCGATGAAAATGAAATCTATCCCTATATCACGGAAGGTATCGGGGAGGATATACTACCAAAGAACGTAAATTTTGAAGTTATTGATGGTTTCACCAAAGTAACCGATAAGGATGCGGCGATTTATACACAGAAATTGGCAAGGGAAGAGGCGATGTTTTTGGGTAATTCGGCTGGTGCGGTCATCAAAGGATTACTGCAACTCAAAGAACACTTTACCAAAGATGATGTTGTTGTGGTCCTGTTCCATGATCATGGGAGTAGGTATGTGGGTAAAATGTTCAATGACCAATGGATGCGCGAAAAGGGATTTATTGAATAGTTTTGGTATCTTGGAATAAACTGATGCTATAAATGAACTATAATCACATACAGACGTATTAATCAGCAACCAATGGTTTTACTAACATTAGGTGACAAAACAGCAAAAATAGACAGCGGTGAATTGGTGAGTTTCATTGCCCAAGGGCATGAATACATTCACCAAAAAGGAAGTCCAGGTTGGCGCAATTCAGATACTGAAATGTTTCCCATTATTGGCCCAACGGCAGAAGCGGATTATATAGTAAAAACGTCTCGGGGAAATGCGGTACAAGATCAGCATGGCTTACTTCGGGAAATGGAATATGAATTGGTGGAACAGTCAGAAAATAAAGTCATATTTCAAAAAAGTTATATAGCTGATACCAAGATCCGAAATTCAAAATATCCTGATAAATCATCTGTGGAAATACTGTATTGGCCTTATGATTTTATGTTTAAAAAACAATTTGAACTTTCTGAAGAAGGTCTCACCATAACATTCAAGATTTCTGGAGAAAAAGGAATGCCCTTTATGTTGGGCTATCATCCGGCGTTTAAGATCTATACGGAGGAACCTTCTATTGTCACAGAAGATAGGATTGTTTCACTCTCTGAAGTATTACAGGTAGGCAATAGGGCACTGCATGTACAAAATTGTGAATCACTTGTCCTGCAAGATGCAAAAGGCTTAGCCATTAAAACCCGTGGTTTTGGTAACTTTATGTTATGGACAGCCGTTTCTAACATGATATGTATTGAACCAATAACTTTCTATCCGTATGCCGTGCCACAAGAAAATTTGGATAAAGGGTTTATGATTTTAGAACAAAATGAAGCTGAATTTGTGGTACAGCTCATTCCATAATAATTATATAAATTTCAAAACTAATATGAAAATGTACTTTAGTTTATCACTAATCCTGGTAACGAGTTTGACCTTAGCACAAGAAACCATGAATGACAAGCTACCTTATTATAAAATTCCAGAAGCCCCAACATCGTATACGCCTGGCACTGTTGTTTCAAGAATGATAGATGGCCTTGGTTTTCGATATTTTTGGGCAACAGAAGGTTTAACAGATGAAAATTTGGCATATAAGCCAAGTGAGGAAGGCAGAACTATTGCTGAGACCATGGGTCACTTATATTCCCTGTCTCGCACCATTTTAAATTCTGCTGAAAAAAAGGCTAGTGATTTTACGGTTGCCTCAGAGGAACTGACTTCCATAGAAAAGCGAAAAAGAACCCTTGAAAATTTTAAAACTGCAAGTGAACTTTTTAGGGTAGCTGAAAATTTAGAGGAGCATAAGATCGTGTTCATACGAAAGAATGGGAAGGCTGAATTTCCCTTCTGGAACCAAATTAATGGACCCATCGAAGATGCCGTTTGGCATGCGGGTCAAATTGTTATGATGCGCCGCGCTGCCGGCAATCCATTCAATTCCAAAGTCAGTGTGTTTACAGGCAACGTTAGGGATTAACGATGATTAAGATTATTAGAACCAACTCTGAAAATAAAGATTTTATTGATCTTGTAAAAGCATTGGACGCTGACCTTGCTGAACGCGATGGGGATGACCATGCTTTTTACCATCAATTCAACAAAATAGATGTCATTAAACATGTGGTTGTCCTCTATGAAAATGAAAAACCTATAGGTTGTGGTGCCATAAAAGAATTTGATGCGACCGCTATGGAAGTTAAGCGTATGTATACCAGCCCAGAAAGTAGGGGCAAAGGTGTTGCCACAAAAATTTTATCGGAACTTGAAAAATGGACCAAAGAATTGTCCTATGATAGATGTGTCTTGGAGACCGGCAAAAGGCAACCAGAAGCAATTCAATTGTATACCAAGAGTGGTTATAAAATAGTTTCCAATTACGGGCCGTATAAAGGTGTTTCCAATAGTATTTGTTTTGAAAAGAGATTGAATCTTTAATAAGAGCATGACAATTGTCATGGTTTTCCATTGGTCAAGGGTTTAATTTTGCGACTTTTTGGATACTTTTTATAAATAAGCTTGAAGGGTACTTAAAAAGATACAATCCATTATAGATAAATTATGACGAAAACACATTCATTCCATATCCCGGTTATGGGCATAGGATTCACAGTTGATACTCCTTTAAAAGTTGCCCAGTATGGCATAGATTCGGTTATTTCACTTGTTGATGACATTCTTTTGGAAAAACTAAGGAAGATGTATTGTGAACTGTATGAATTGCCGTACCAGGAAATTACTGATAAAATTGAGGATTTCAGGGCAAAAAGAATTACATCCTACCTCAATATGATCAATTCACTTACTGAAAGTAAGTTTGAGGAATTAAAAAATACAGCACTGAATAAAAGGCTAGAGGTAAAAGAGTATTTTAATATGTTACCTGATGGCACTTCCATAAAAAGGGAATTCAAGAATCTTACTGATAAATATTTTAATATCAATGAAGCAGGAGATTGGATAAAGGACAATTTATCCCTAGGTAGTATAGATGTGAATATCATGACCAAGGTAGATAAGGTGAATTATTCAAAAGGTGAAAAACTGCCTGCAGCATATAATGATGCCCATGCTGCTTTAAGGGGTTTTGCTGAAAGTGACTTACAATCCTCAGTAATTCTTTCTGCTGGTATGAGTCCGAGATTGTATGGCTATATTGAACAGTTCGAGGATTTTTACCCAGACGAAAATGGGAATATAAAAAAGAAGATTGTGCTAAAGGTCAGTGATTTCCGGTCCGCTTTCATCCAAGGTAAGTTCTTGGCCAAAAAAGGACTTTGGGTATCAGAATACCGAATTGAATCAGGTTTGAATTGTGGCGGACATGCTTTTGCAACAGATGGCTTTCTCCTAGGGCCTGTTTTAGAGGAATTCAAGGAAAAACGAAATGAATTGATCGAAGCTACTTATGGGATTCTCGTACAATCATTGGAAAGTAAAAAACGCCATATTCCCAAAACTGTTTTACCCCTCAAGATTACGGCACAAGGGGGCGTTGGTACGGCAGAGGAACATCAATTTCTTATTGACAATTTTGAACTGGATTCCGTGGGATGGGGAACACCATTTCTTTTGGTGCCAGAAGCAACAACGGTCGATAATCCTACCTTGGAAAAATTGATTGGGGCTAAAGAGGAAGATCTGTATTTGAGTAATATCTCACCTCTCGGTGTGCCTTTCAATACACTAAGAGGCAATACCAAGGATGTCGAAAAAGAGGCTTTAATTGATAAAGGAAGACCAGGTAGCTCATGTCCACGAAAATTCGTCTCCTTGAACAATGAATTTACCGAAAAGGATATCTGTGTGGCTTCGAGACAATACCAGCATTTGAAATTAAAGCAACTGGAAGGGCAGGGGTTGCCAGAAAAAGAACATCAGAAACAATTTGAAAAAATAGTCGATAAATCCTGTATTTGCGTTGGTTTGGGAACCTCTGCACTTTTGGTACATAATATGGATACCAAGGTCGAAGGTACAGGTGTATCTGTTTGTCCAGGTCCCAATATGGCTTATTTTTCAAAATTAATGAGCCTTAATGAGATTACAGACCATATTTATGGTAGGGCGAATGTTATTTCAAGGGATGATCGCCCCAATATGTTTGTAAAAGAGCTTACCATCTATATTGATTATTTAAAAAATAAGATAGAAGAAGCAAAGGACTCCATTAATAAAAAACAAGAGAATTACCTGACTACCTTTGTTAAAAATTTAAATGAAGGTATTGCTTATTATGAATCGCTGTTCAGTGCATCAACAGAAACATTTAAAGAGACTAAGAGCATGATTTTGGACGATTTGAATAGTAGTAGAAACAAATTACAACTATTGCATGCTGAAATTAGCGCACTTGTTGCCAAGTACAAAATGGCCAATTAACTCAATTCAATTTGTAATTGCGCGGGACTTCGGTTTTTATATGCCTTGAGCTTTGTTGCTCTTGACAAGACCTTTTCTTTAAATAGCACTTTAGGGTCTAGCTGTTGGCGGAAATATGCATTGAAAACTACCTGATTTGATTAAATTTGACCAATGCAAAGATTTATCCCATTTTTAGATTGGGTATCCAAATATAAAAAAGGCTTCTTATTAAAAGATTTGATAGCTGGGCTTACCGTGGGGGTCATTCTTATTCCCCAAGGTATGGCTTATGCAATGGTGGCCGGACTTCCTCCTGTTTATGGTCTGTATGCCTCGGTATTCCCAGTATTGGTTTATTTATTTTTGGGTACTTCCAGGCAATTGGCTGTTGGCCCTGTTGCTATGGATTCTCTTTTGGTGGCGGCTGGTCTGGGGACTTTAGCCATTACCGGCGTCGAGAACTATATTGCTATGGCCATATTTTTGGCTTTTTTGGTAGGCGCAATACAATTGCTCTTGGGGTTGTTTCGAATGGGTTTTTTGGTTAATTTTTTGTCGAGACCCGTAATAAGTGGTTTTACTTCAGGCGTAGCAGTGATTATAATTTTTAGTCAATTAAAGCATTTGCTGGGTACGGATATTGAAAAAAGCATAAAGTTTCATCAACTCGTAATGAACGCTCTTGATAAGTTCGCGGAGACAAACTTATACGATTTTACGATTGGAGTCATTGGGATACTTATCATAGTGCTTCTAAGAAAATGGAACAAAAAAATCCCTTCCATCTTAATAGTCGTTGTTTTCGGGATTTTAGCCGTCTATTTCCTTGATCTGCAGCAATACGGTGTTAAGATCGTTGGGGAGATACCTATGGGATTGCCCGATTTTCAAGTTCCCAATTTCAATTTGCAAAATGCAATGGACTTGTGGCCTATTGCCTTGACATTGGCTTTGGTAGGTTATCTTGAAGCAATATCAATAGGAAAGGCCATGGAAGAAAAAAACAAAGAGGATACCATTGATGCGAATCAAGAACTGGTTGCTTTAGGTACTTCTAATATGGTGGGCTCTTTTTTTCAAGCCTACCCGGTAACTGCAAGTTTTTCGCGTTCAGCTATTAGTAGTGATGTGGGTGGTAAGACTAATCTCTATGCTTTGTTCAGCGTACTTATGGTTGTGCTGACTTTATTGTTTTTAACACCATTGTTCTATTATCTACCCAATGCAGTTTTGGCAAGTATTATCATGGTTTCCGTATTCGGCCTAATAAATTTGGAGTATCCCAGAATATTATGGAAATTTAGTAAGGATGAATTTGTAGTATTGATACTCACCTTCTTGATTACCCTTTTTGTTGGCATTAAGGAAGGTGTGCTTATTGGAGTGCTTTTTTCATTGTTATTAATGGTATATCGTACTTCAAAACCCCATTTTGCCGTATTAGGAAAAATCAAAGGCTCAGAATATTATAAGAATGTGGAACGTTTTGGCGATGAGATAGAGAAAAGGGATGATTTACTCATAGTACGATTCGATGCACAGTTGTATTTTGGAAACAAGGACTATTTTAAAAAACAGCTTCTTAAACATGTAAACGCCAAAAGTGATACCTTAAAGGGAGTGATTTTAAATGCAGAGTCCATTAGTTATATCGATTCCACCGCCGCTAATATGCTTATCAAAGTAATAAACGATTTGCACGAAAGAAAGCTTGAATTTTACATAGCAGGTGCCATTGGCCCAACAAGGGATATTATTTTCAATAGTGGAATAATAGATGCACTTCGAAAGGAATTCCTTTTCGTAAAGACAAAAGAAGCGGTTGCATATTTTGATAATCATAAAAATATACCCGATTTTCGTGAAAAGATTGCCCATCAAAGCAAGAGGCTATGGTAACTAATGTTACTGATTAATAGCTACTCATAACCTAATATTGTTGGAACTATTTAGAAGAAGAAGAAATGAAAATAGAACAGATTTATACCGGATGCTTGGCCCAAGGGGCATATTATATTGAAAGTGATGGTGAAGTTGCGATAATTGACCCCTTACGTGAAATTGAACCTTATATTTTGCGGGCAAAAACTGACAATGCTAAAATCAAGTATATTTTTGAAACGCATTTTCATGCAGATTTTGTTAGTGGGCATGTTACTTTATCAAAGCAGACTGGTGCCCCTATTGTATATGGGCCAACGGCAAACCCTTCTTTTGAGGCCATTATTGCTGAGGACAATCAAGAGTTCAAACTTGGATCGATAACAATAAAAGTATTGCATACTCCAGGTCATACTATGGAGAGTACGACCTATTTATTGAGAGACAAGAACGGAAAAGACCATGCAATTTTTTCTGGCGATACCTTATTTTTAGGTGATGTAGGTAGGCCTGATCTAGCACAAAAAGCTGCCGATATGACCCAAGAAGATTTGGCAGGTATATTATTTGATAGCCTTCGTACTAAAATAATGCCCTTGGCCGATGATGTAATAGTTTACCCAGCACATGGTGCGGGCTCTGCCTGTGGTAAGAATATGATGAAGGAAACGGTTGATACCTTAGGCAATCAAAAAAAGATGAACTATGCCTTGCGGGCAGATATGACCAGGGAAGAATTTGTAAATGAAGTCACAGAAGGCTTATTGCCACCACCAAAATACTTCCCTTTGAATGTTAAAATGAACAAAGAAGGGTATGAAGATATAGGTGATGTTTTGGATAGGGGACATACTGCCTTGTCTCCCGATATTTTTGAAACTGCCGCGAACGAAACTGGGGCATTGGTGTTGGATGTGCGACATCAAGACGATTTTGTCAAGGGCCATATTCCTCGCTCAATCTTCATTGGATTAAATGGCGATTTTGCGCCTTGGGTAGGGGCTTTGATAGCAGATGTAAAACTGCCTATTTTATTGGTTGCTCCCATTGGCAAGGAAAAAGAAGCGGTAATACGCTTGTCGCGAGTAGGTTTCGACGGCACCATTGGTTATCTTAAAGGTGGCTTTGAATCATGGAAAATAGCGGGTAAGGATTATGATACCATTACGGCTGTCAAGGCGGCTGAGGTAAAGGAGAAAATCAATGCAAAGGAGATTCCAGTTTTTGATGTTCGTAAAGAAAGTGAATACAAGTCAGAACATTTGGTTGATGCTCTAAACACTCCCTTGGGTTTTCTAAACGATCATTTAGCTGAATTTCCCAAAAACCAAACATTTCTATTGTATTGTGCTGCTGGCTACCGTTCGGTAATTGCAGCATCAATATTAAAAAGTAGGGGTATCCATAATTTGATTGATATTACAGAAGGCTTCAAGGCTATAAAGGCTTCTGGTATTGAGGTTAGTGATTATGTATGTCCAACCACTTTGTGAATGTATAATGAACAGAACCTTATGAAATGGGCATAAACAAAATTAAGTTCCTGCTTACCAACAGCAATAATTAAATTTTCAAAGCGATGAAAAATAACATGGGCGGTTTAGATAAGATGATACGGGTTATTTTGGCTTTGGGTGCAGGTCTTTTGGTGTATTTTGAGGTTGTTGATGGTCCATTGGCATATATTCTTTTGACAATTACTGGCGTTTTCGTGTTAACGAGTCTTGTTGGTTTTTGTCCGCTATATGGTGTCTTCGGCATAAATAGTTGCAAAACAAAGCATAAATAATGGGTCACCTTAAGTGTAAATAAATCATAGCTGACTTTTATCATATTTTGAAATTTAAAGAGGCTATATTTTTACTTTTCGGTTTTAAAACTTTACATGATGGCATACGTATTACCTTTAGTTAATTGGGGCAACGGAATTATTATGATCGCTATTTTCGGAGTTGTTTGTGTAGCATTGGTTGCTGCCCTTTTAATATTCATGAACAGCGGTAAAAAAGACAAAAGCTAACATAGGAATTGTCGCCAAATTAAGTAGTGCAAAGATTTTAAGGCTATGCATATGGCCTAGAAGGGTTATTTGACTAAATGATACCATATTATCATCAGTTTATCTTCCTATTTTTTTCAAGTTTGTATTGAAGTCATTTAAATAGCTATATTTAAATACAATATTACATTTTAGGAATGATAAAAAATTTTATTGAAAGAATTGGAGCTATGAATTGTGTAATGCTCCTAGTTGTAATTTCCATAATAATAGTATCCGAGGTTCTTTTTCTTAAAGGCGATAAACTCGATGCTATTTTTATTGCTTTTTGGGCACCCACCATTTTGGGATTCATGAATTATTTTAAATACAGAAAATAATGGATTTTATTTTGATCTACTCCATTATCGTTTCTCTATTTTTCATATTATGGATCATCTTTGTGATTCGTATGTATAGCAAATTGAACGATTGATTTTATTGCAGCGAATGAGCTTCAATGTGTTTCTGTAATTTATCAGGATTTCTGGTTATAAAGGATTGAATGATCCGTTCAGCTTCCAAGGTGTTTTTTTGAGGGATTAAAAAGGCTTCCAAGTCATCGAAAGTATTGATTTGGGTCTCTTTATCCATAAATCCATAGCCAACATAATTCCCATTTTTTATGAGTACAAAGGCACTTTCATTAAAACTTCTTCCCTTTTCCTGAATGATCAAGTTTTCATTTTTTTCCTTTATATAGGAAATGGCGTTGACTACTTTTTCATTGTATTCCATTGCCGCTTCATCACCGCTACATATGCCATCACATTTTTTTATTCTATAATGCGAACACGTAGCCACGTTTTCCTGTAAATGGCAGAATTTGGCGCAAAGTGAGAAGGTCTTACATATTTCCTCCAGATACAATCGGCAATCTGTGGGGTTGTAAAAAATAGCTACAGGATTAGGAGCCATTTTTATTTTATTGAATGCGAGGTGTAATATACCACTACGGTCTTCATAAGAAAAGATGCCATAGCGTTGAACATTCCTTTTTTGCGCACGATTGTATTCGGGATAATGATGCTTTATGGCTGTAGATTCCATTAAAAGGGCAACCAAATCACTCCCAGAGAGCTCATAATCTATGTCCGCTGTTTCGGCACACATTTGAATCTCTTTGGTCGTCTTGTCATAGAAATGGCCCAATACCCTTTTTTTAATGTTTATGGCCTTCCCTACATAGATTATTTTCCCTTTGGCATTTTTAAAAAAATAGATACCAGGGGTTGTTGGTAGGTCATTATACACTTGTTTGGGCAATGCAGGAGGTAAGGTGGTTTCTTGGGAACGGGCATTTAAAAAGTTTTTGAAAACAGGTTCCGAACCTTCTGTCCGTAATAATTTTTGAAACAACAAAGTAGTGGCATGTGCATCTCCTCGGGCCCTATGTCTATCTGTAAGTGGTATGTTCAATGCCGAACACAGTTTACCAAGGCTATATGAATTATAACCCGGAATCAATTTACGCGACAAGCGAACGGTACAGAGTTTCTTCCTTGTAAAATCGAGTCCCAGTGATTTAAACTCATTTTTAATGACGTTGTAATCAAAACCCACACTATGGGCCACAAATATGGTGTCCTTGGTGATTTCAAGGATTTGATCGGTAATTTCAATCAATTTGGGAGCATCTCGGACCATAGCATTGTCAATGCCGGTTAAGCCAGTAATAAAATACGGAATTTCACATTCAGGATTGACTAAGGAAGTATATTCATCCACAATTTCATATCCATCATATTTAAATATGGATATTTCAGTGATTTTATTCCCCTTTATTCCGTTTCCGGTGGTTTCTATGTCTACTATGGTGTACAAATATGTTTTTATCTAAAAGTTGGAATTTTAAAGTTATAGGAAATTTTTTAAAACCGGGATTTCTAAAAATACTTTTAGGATAAAATGCAATAGAACAATGATGATTATGTATTTTTAAAAATATTCCTGCTTAGTTTTATTTTAACCCAAAACCATGAATATTAAAAAGGCCTGTTTATTTTATCTGATACTCTTCATAATGGGTGCCTGTGAAACGGATGAAATACCCGAACCACAACCCAATATAGTATTGTTTTTAGTGGACGATATGGGGTGGCAAGACACTTCGGTGCCTTTTTGGGATACGAAGACACCTTTTAATGAAATTTACCAAACCCCGAATATGGAACGTTTGGCGGCCGATGGCATTAAGTTCACCCAGGCCTATGCAACGGCTGTTTGCTCTCCAACCCGCGTAAGTCTTATGACAGGGATGAATGCCGCACGCCATCGGGTCACGAATTGGACCCTTAGGAAAGACAGCATCCAACCTATGGAAAAAAACCATCCAACGCTGGAGTTTCCCTTATGGAATGTGAATGGTATTAGTCCAGTTATTGGTTACCCAAAAGCGGTTCATGCCAGACCATTACCTCAGGTTTTAAATGATGCCGGTTACTATACGGTGCATGCTGGAAAAGCACATTTTGGGGCCATAGGAACTCCGGGAGCGCATCCCTTGAATTTAGGTTTTGACGTGAATATCGCTGGCCATGCCGCAGGAGCACCAGGTAGCTATCTGGGAACCGATAATTTCGGCAATGGTAAGGAAGGCAAAGAAGTGTGGGCGGTTCCTGGTTTGGAAAAATATCATGGTAAGAATATCCATTTATCTGAGGCCATTACCCAAGAAGCCCTGATGTCCTTGGATTCGGTGGTGGCTACCCAACAACCCTTTTTCCTATACATGGCGCACTATGCCGTACATACACCCATTATGTCCGATGACCGTTTCGTGCAGAAATATTTTGAAAAAGGAATGGATTCCACCGAGGCAAAATATGCATCGATGATTGAGGGGATGGATAAAAGTTTGGGTGATATTATGGATTATTTGGAGGATAAAAAAGTGGCTGAGAATACGATTATCCTATTCATGTCTGATAATGGGGGCTTGAGTGCCGTTGAAAGGGGAGGAGAGCCACATACCCATAATTTGCCCTTGGCAAGTGGTAAGGGTTCAGTTTATGAAGGGGGAATCCGGGAACCTATGTTGGTAAAATGGCCAGGCCAGGTGGCTCCAAATACCATTTCTGAAGTACCCGTGATTATCGAGGATTTCTACCCTACTATCCTAGAAATGGCCGGGGTAGAAGGGGCTGAAACTATTCAGACCATTGACGGACAAAGTTTTGTATCGATACTTAAGGAAGAGAAAAAAGAAGCTAAAGAAGAACGCTCCTTATTTTGGCATTACCCCAATGAATGGGGTCTGGACGGTCCTGGCATCGGTGCCTCGAGTGCAGTACGAAAAGGGGATTGGAAATTCATCTATTTTCATGCCGACCGGCGAATGGAGTTGTACAATCTAAGCTTGGATATTGGGGAAACGAAAAATTTAGTATCCGAAGAACAGGATAAAGTAAGGGAAATGGCAAGTGTGTTGACCTATTATTTAAAATCTGTGAAGGC
>CBDUKE010000068.1:0-17327 GCA_965367725.1 uncultured Maribacter sp.
AACAAAGGGATATAGTTATTGATGCTATCATACTTATAACACCAAGTTAATCATAAAAGCTATAATAAAAGAACGATTATAGGCGATAATTCAAGAGCAGGCTCCCATAAAAGTTTCGGTCATTACCAGGATAAAAATAACGAGGGGCACTACCTCCAAAACTTGAGGCATTGATTAAAACTGATTGGGCATAATGGGTATCGGTTAGGTTGTTGATACCAAAATCAAAACCAATAGTGATGGTATGGGATAGTTGCTTTTTATAGCCCATTCGGGTATTCAATAAATTATATGATGCACTGGATAAGGTATTGGCATCTGTCAAGGGTATTTTGCCTACATATTGGTGGGTGGTGTTCCAATAGAGTCCGTTTCGCCATTGCATTTGTAACCCTGTATTCAGTCTGTGATTGGGAACCCCAGTCAATGGGTTGCCCGAAAAGTCATCATCCCCGTCAATGAATTCCACAAACTTATGGTTGCTATAGGAGTAACTCATAAAAGGGGTTATTTGAAATTTTGGGCTTAGGGTCAACTTATAGTTCAAATCCAACTCAATTCCTTGATGTTTCGTACTTCCGGCATTTTTCCCAATAAATTCATCGTCTCCTACGCGTTGGGCGACCAGAAGGTTCTTGATGGCCATTCGATATAGGGCAACTTCAATTTTTAAATTGTTATTGTCCAAGGACAATTCGCTTCCCAACTCATAATTGGTACCAGTTTCTTGGGCTATATCAGGGTTTATGACTCCCTCAGGGGTCAAAGTTTCTTCCAGACTGGGGTTGGAGTAGCCTCGACTTATGTTCAAATAAATGAGCTGTTTCGGATAAAAAGTATAGTTCAAATTTAGACTGGGTGAAAAAATGACATTAAAACTGCGTTTTCCGCTGGTATTTTCTAGACCGGTATTGAACATATCCCTAAAATCATATTTGGTCTTGTTGATATTCAAGCCCAATTGGGCTGAAAAAAAACTGGCAAAAGGCAAGGTCAAGGTGCCAAAGGCATTGAACTGTGTCCTGAACTCCTGGTTATCACTCAATGCATTGCCTTGTAAACTTCCGTTGCCATTATTAGCTTCATACAAATTTTCAAAAGTGCCCCAATTGTAATTGTCTTTATAAAGTTCGGAGCCAAAGGAATATTCACCTTGGTGTTCCTTTATTTTAAAGCTACCCAAGAAACGTGTTCTAAACCCATAACCGTTGGTGAATTCGTCCAAAATATTAAAAGGTCGCGGCTCGTAATGGTCTAAATAGGTATAAAAGACACTTGTGGTATTCGAGAGTTTCTGATTAAAGGCGAGGGAATAGGAAAGCCCCGCCAAAGTATATTTGTTGGCCTCAAAACCCTTGGCAGCATTCCAGGTAAATGCTGCTTGGGTAGGATCTTCATCAAAGGCACTCTGGCTTATTGAACTGGCTATTTGGGCTGTATAATCAATATAATTAAAAAGGAATGCAATCTTGTTTTTCGAATTGATTTTATAAGCGGTATTCAACAATATGCCATCCCGCTCATAGCGATTATTCTCTCGATAGCCATCTATGGTCATATGGCCGTATCGCAGTTCCATAGAAAGCTTGTCTTCAGCATGGGTAAATCCAAGGCTGTTTTTGATCAAACCATAAGAGCCGAGAGTGAAATTATTTCGTAATGTGGTAGATTCCAGTAAAGCTTCTTTGGGGTTCAAGATGATTGTACCACCCAAATTTGCCCCAAAAGCAGTTCCTTTAGGTCCTTTGATGATTTCAATCGAATTCATGTTCTCGAGGTCATAGGCTTCAATGGTTGAAAAACCGGTACCATTGGTTACCGGGATTTCATTGTAGTACAATCTGATTTTATCGGTCCCAAAAAGGGTTCTGGCACCTACCCCACGAATGGTAATCCGATTGGTATTCAGGGCTCCGGAAAGTACATAGACCCCAGATATTTGGTTCATTGAGGAAACAATATCCGCAGGACTGTAATTCTGAAAAATCTTGGCGCCAATTACTTTTGAGGGTACGATGCCTGTTGCCTGTTTGGGTTTTAAGGAGTCCAAAAGCACCACCTCGTTCAATTGGGTTATACTATCATTGATAATGGTTTCCTGGGCAATCGATAAGGCGATGGTAAAAAACAATAGAAAAACAAAAGCAAATAATCTCATAGTGGGAAAATAGGCTACTAAATTACATATTAAAATAAAACTTCAATGGAGTTTTTGAATAGGAAGAAAAAAGGAATTTAAAAATTATGATAAACTTGTTGAACGGCTAAAAAGAATATACTAATCCCTGATATGCCCTGCAAATTACAGGGGATCAAAGCGATTCCAATTACTTTTACAACCTTGTTGACTTACAATAAATTTATGGAATTCTGCGTTACTCTAGCAACATAAGGTAGTGAAAGGACTAGATTGTTACAATAAGGAACTTTCTTTAGGTCAATTGTATCAAGCCATTTATATGAAAAAAACCTGTTTCATTGTTTTCTTATTGGTTGTTTCTACAATGAACGCCAAGGTATCTGAGATAGAAAAAAAGGTGCTTTTGGAATTGTTTAAGAACACCCATGGGGAGAACTGGACGAAATCTTGGCAATTGGATCAGCCAATTAACACTTGGCATGGTGTAGAAATTAAAAATGACCATGTCGTTGGCCTCAATTTATTCAATAATAAGCTCATTGGACAATTACCCACTTCTATTGGTAAGTTGAAATACCTCAAAATATTGAATGTAGCTTTTAATCAACTCCACGGAGAGATACCCTCCGAAATCACAAACTTGCAAAAATTGGAAATTCTAAGGTTGGGAAAAAATAACCTTACAGGATCAATTCCAGAAAATATAGGGGATATGAGGTCCTTGGAAGTTTTGGATGTATATGATAATAAACTATCGGGAACTCTGCCTTCGAGTATTGGTAAATTGATCAACATAAGATTATTCGTTTTATCAAATAATGCCATCCAGGGTGAGATTCCTAATGCTATTGGTGATTTAATACAGTTGAAAGGATTGGAACTGGGCAATAATAAGTTTGACGGTCATTTGCCCAAAAGCATGGGGCAATTGATAAATCTAAATCGACTTGTGCTCTCAGAAAACAACCTAATGGGGGATGTGCCTGAAGAAATATTCGCACTGCCAGAACTGAGGATATTGCAATTGCAAAACAACAATCTGGGAGTTGATGTAGAACTCAAAAAGTCAGTAAAGAAGTCAAACTACGCCCTTATTGATATGGGATATAAGTCCTTACGATTTAAGAACAACGATATCCGCGATTTTGGGATTGATAGACAAACCAGAATGGCTGATACGAAGTTCGAGGATGTAGATTGAAATTAATTGGTTTACGGGCTTTAAAATCGATAGCCAATAGAGATACCGCCGCGGCCTACTACTTCAGAAAAGTATTGATTCCCTCCAATTAAGTTTCGACCAAGACCCCCATAAATTTCTGCTACGAACCCTCTTTTAGTAACAAACTTCCCGCCAACCGAAATACCCAACGCAAAATCAGTGTATTTATCGTCGGTAACATAGTCTGTTCCATTGATATCGTCGTAAACATAATACTCTTCTTTTCCTGAATTAAGCATTCCAAATCCCTCAACGAAAAATCCCTCGGCGTACTTTTTAGAAAAATACTGTCTGTAATATGGTGTCAAAGAGAAAGTTCTATACTCATCCAAGAAATTGTCATCACCGACGTTGACCAATATACCTATGCCAAAAGAAGATTCCTCATTCAATAGGGTTTCATAGGACACATCCAAAAAGGTGAGAGCGATGAGGTTAGATGCATTGAGTTTTATTTCATTACGACCTTGAACATCATTTTCGCCATTTTGGGCTTGCATGAAATTGGCGCAGAAGATCAAAAGAACAGCGTATGGGAATAATTTTTTCATATAACAAATGTATTAAAACCTAAATCCTAAAGAAAAACCGGCACGAAACATAAAGGTATCCTGAAAAACCTCAGGGTTTACATTTCTTCCCAATCCAGCACTAACCTCAATACTAAATCTATCACTTTGGGTCACCCATTTGTTCCCCACACCTAATCCTAATGCAGTGGTACTGTAATCATTGTTCCGAACCCCAAGATTGTTGTCCGGTATTTTATCCTCACCTGTATAATATAACCCAAATGCCTCAGCGAAGAAACCACTTCTGGGCACATAACCAAAATAAGCCCGTAAATTAGGGCCAATACCAAAATTACCGTTATAATCCATGGCATCATTATCAAAATATAGTGTTCCGCCAATACTGGTATCCTCATTGAAAAAATACTCATAAGAACCTTCGACCGTACTACTGGCCAAAAACAGACCAATATTGAACTTGAGTTCATTGTTGTTATTGAATCTTGGATAGGCCTGGGCATTTGCTATACCAACACTTAATAAAACGATAACTACACACAGATTTTTCATTGCCCTAAGTTTTAATATTCCAAATAAGAATCAAATCCTGTTCCAAAGTGGTAAAAGTATAAATGAATTGTTGATTAGGAATCAATAATCAGGATTTTTAGATAAGCGTAGAATACATTCAAAGGAACAAAAAACATTCCTTAATTTTAGGCCAAATTTAAAAAAGTGAAAATAGTCTCATATAACGTAAACGGTATTCGCGCTGCTATTAACAAGGGCTTTTTAGATTGGTTGAAGGCTACTGATCCCGATGTAATATGCTTACAGGAAATAAAGGCCATGAAAGAGCAATTGGATCTTTCCTTGTTCGAGGAGGCAGGCTATGCCAATAACTATTGGTACAGTGCGCAAAAAAAAGGATATAGTGGTGTTGCTATTTTATCAAAAAACAAACCAGACCATGTGGAATATGGCACCGGTATAGCTTATATGGATTTTGAGGGAAGGAACCTTCGTGCCGATTTTAACGGAGTTTCCATTATGAGTCTCTATTTGCCATCGGGAACGAATATGGACAGATTGGATTTTAAATTGAACTATATGGCCGAGTTTCAAAACTATATAGATGACCTCAGAAAGGATTATCCAAATTTGATTATCCTTGGGGATTACAATATTTGCCATGAGGCGATCGATATCCATGATCCAGTCCGCAACAAAAAGGTATCTGGATTTTTACCCGTAGAA
The DNA here is from genome assembly GCA_965367725.1 of uncultured Maribacter sp. Classification (GTDB taxonomy): domain Bacteria; phylum Bacteroidota; class Bacteroidia; order Flavobacteriales; family Flavobacteriaceae; genus Maribacter_A. The sequence continues at coordinate 5,132 of CBDUKE010000068.1, forward strand.
CGGGAATGGATTGGCAATTTCATGAAAAGCGGATTCATTGACAGTTTTAGGCATTTGAACAAAGAACCCCATAATTATACGTGGTGGAGCTACCGTGCCAATGCCAGAAATAACAATAAGGGCTGGCGTCTTGATTATGGTATGGTGAGCGAACCATTGGAAAGTCGATTAAAACGATCGGTAATATTATCTAATGCCAAGCATAGCGATCATTGCCCCATTTTGGTGGAATTGGGATAATTGATTGACAAGCTCTTATTCAGGATATAATATTCGTAATTTTGCAGATTGAAAATAAAAAGCACGATACGCGGAATGATTTATACCAACTTACCACATACCGATATTGAAGTAAGTAAAATATGTTTGGGAACCATGACTTGGGGCAATCAGAATACTGAAGCCGAAGGTCATGAGCAGATGGATTATGCTGTGGATCAAGGCATCAATTTTTTTGATACCGCAGAACTATATCCCATTCCAGCACATCCTGACCGTTATGCCCATACTGAAAAAATTATTGGCAATTGGTTTAAGAAAAACGATAATAGGGATCAAATTATCTTGGGTTCTAAAATCGCTGGGAACGCTGATTTTACTAAATGGATAAGAACGACGGGTTTTTCGAGGGATTCTATTATCAGTGCTGTTGAAGGCAGCTTGGAACGGCTGAAAACCGATTATATTGATGTTTATCAATTGCACTGGCCAGAACGTTCTACCAATTATTTTGGGGACCGCGATTATAATCACGATGTCACCGACCATTGGCAAGATAACTTTCATCAGGTATTGGAGACTTTACGGGATTTGATACGTGAAGGAAAAATTAGACATGTGGGTATTTCCAATGAGACTCCTTGGGGCACCATGCGCTTTTTAGAGGAAAGTAAGGTTCATCCAAGTCTACCTAGGATGATCACCATTCAAAACCCCTTTAGTCTATTAAATCGGCAGTTTGAAACAGGATTAAGTGAAATTGCAATTCGGGAAAATATTGGGTTAATTGCATATTCCCCAATGGGGTTCGGCGTATTAAGTGGTAAGTATTTGGGAGGTAAACTTCCTGATAAATCTAGAATTAGCCTCTTCCCAAATTATAATAGATACGCTGGAGAAAATGCGACAAAAGCCACCCAAAAATATTTTGATCTTGCCAACAGGCATGGCTTATCATTGGCACAAATGGCTTTGGCATTTGTGAATACCAGGCCTTTTGTGACCAGTACCATTATTGGGGCGACCACAATGGATCAGCTAAAGGAAAATATTGGCAGTATTGATGTTGAACTAAGTGCTGAGCTATTAAAGGACATTAATGCCATACATAACGAAATTCCTAATCCTTCACCCTAAATAAAACGATATGTATTTTTTGGCAATAGGTTTCGGACAGCTTGCTTTGATAATTGTAGTGGTACTGATTATTTTGGTATTTGCCAGAATCATGCGAGATAAGCGTTAGCCAAACAAACCTCTCACAACATCCTCAATCCTGGCAACAAGTTCAATGTTGATTTTTGGATTTTTTAGACCGATTTTATTGTTTTTGGAAACATAAATGGAGTTAAAACCCAATTTTTCGGCCTCGAGAATGCGTTGTTCAATGCGTTGTACAGGTCTAATTTCACCTGCCAAACCAACTTCAGCTGCAAAACAAACTCCTTTCTCAATGGGGATATCCTCGTTACTTGAAAGAATAGCTGCTATTACGGCAAGGTCAATGGCAGGATCATCCACCGAGATTCCTCCTGTAATGTTCAGAAAAACATCTTTCGCTCCCAATTTGAATCCGGCTCGTTTTTCCAAAACAGCTAACAACATATTCAATCTTTTGGCATTGTAACCGGTTGTTGAACGCTGGGGTGTACCATAAACTGCAGTACTTACCAAAGCTTGAATTTCAATCATCAAAGGCCGCATGCCTTCTACAGTCGATGCAATGGCAGTGCCACTTAGACCTTCATCATTTTTTGAAATCAGTATTTCAGATGGATTGTTCACCTCCCTGAGACCGCTCCCCTGCATCTCATAGATGCCTAATTCTGCGGTTGAACCAAATCGGTTTTTAAGGGCTCGAAGAATTCGATATACATAATTGCGATCTCCTTCAAATTGAAGTACGGTATCGACCATATGCTCCAAGATTTTTGGTCCAGCAATAGAACCGTCTTTGGTTATATGACCAATCAATATAACCGGGGTATTGGTTTCCTTGGCAAATTTGATTAGCTCCGCGGTACACTCCCTAACTTGGGAAATGCTTCCGGCAGCAGACTCAATATAATCGGAATGTAAAGTCTGTATGGAATCTATGACCACGATATCGGGTTCCATAGCTTCAATCTGCTGAAAGATATTTTGGGTTTTTGTTTCCGTAAGGATATAACAGTTTTCACTGTTGGGAAGAATACGGTCTGCCCGCATCTTAATCTGTTTCTGGCTTTCCTCTCCCGAAACATAGAGCGTTTTATAGGGCAGTTTTAATGCAATTTGAAGCACTAGCGTACTTTTGCCAACACCTGGCTCACCACCCAATAAAACCAATGAACCTGGAACAAGTCCACCCCCTAAAACACGATTGAACTCTATGTCATAAGTGTTTAATCGCAGTTCTGAATCTGTACTTATTTCATTGACCCGTAATGGTTTTGCTATTTTTTTAGAGCTATTCGTGGGTTTTTTCCAACCTTTTTTCTCTTCTTTCTGAATGACCTCTTCTACAACGGTATTCCATTCTTTACAAGCAGAACATTGCCCCACCCATTTGGCGTATTGGGTGCCACAATTTTGGCAGAAAAATGCTGTTTTGGTTTTGGCCATTACCTCTTTGTTGGTTCTGGCTAAAGATAAAGTAAACTTTTAAAAAAGGTAATTGATTTTCGTTTTTCTGAGCGGAAATTTAAAAACCGAAATCGGCTTTCAGGGCATCAATTTTTTCAAGAGCCATTTCTTTAGTGAGGAAATCAATTTCATCCATACCAAAAGCTTTTTCAAAGGTACGCAGCGCTTTTTTGGGCTCGCCCAATTGCTCATAATATTCACCTTCAAAATAAAACCCTAACATGGTTTCGGAAAACTCAACTTTACAAAGGTCTGATAATGGTTTCAAGGATTCAAAGTCCTCTTTTTTTCTTATACCGGCATAAATTGCCATTACATCATTCAGGTCTACAGGTTTCTTGATTCCGAAGAGATCTTCAATGGTTTTGTACTTGTTCTCTAAATAATTGAAAACGGGTTCATCGGAAGTCAATATCTGGGTTTTGTATTCCTTTGGACTAATTGGTTTGAACATACCAAACATATTATCGAATGCTTTTCCAATACCATAGGTAGCAATTGAAATATGATCGGCCGTTGGATATTCGTCAAAATAGTAATGAAGATTCTCTTTATTTATGGCTTTGATGGCATTGTTCATTGCCATGATTCTTGGGGTGTGTTTGCTTTGTTCACCCTCGACGATCAATTGATAGAAAATTTGTTGGTTCATAGCCTCCAATCTAGAGGGCACATGAATTTCCATGTTGGGAGCCAAAGTGGGCGAAATATTGATATAGGCATTAAAAAGTGAATTATCCTTGAACAACCAATAGTTTTCAAAATTAGCGGTTATATCATAACCCACGATCATTTTGAAAGGGGCTGTGTTGTAATTTAAATCAAGATACGGAATGATTTCCATGCCCAAAAACTCAAAAAACATGTTGCCCTTTTCAGAAGGCAACCCTGTTTCCTCATCGAAAGCACAATCATCATAACGAATACTTTCTTTACGCTGATGAATACCTACAATTATTGATTCTGGCATTCCGTGAAATTTACTATAGAACTTGGAAGTGGCCACTACCTGTTCAAAAAGGTAATCGGCATCCAAAACCACAATGAGTGGGTGCTTTTTATCTTTATCGTATTCTTCAGGAAAATAATAACTGACATCCCTTCTTTCCTGAAGTTTAAAAGATTGAAATATCTCCTTGGTTATCTGGGCATTAAGGCCAAAACAAAAAAGAACTGCCAGAAGAAAAAGAATACGTTGCATAAAACAGAATTATAGTAACAGTGGTAGCTACCGGTTTCTGTTCAATAACGGTAATAATAGAAAAGATATTGCCCCGAATACCACGATGACAGCAGTCTGTGAAATCCACATGATCCAACCAAAGGCATCACCTGATACCGCGCTGATACCAAAAATGGCCAATGCTTTGCTCACTGCAATCGGGTAGAGGCCAATGCCGCCATTTGTAGCGGTCATGGCAAAGGCGCCAGCGACAAATGCTACCAATAATTGACTGATTGTAAGGCCAACAGTTTCTGAAACCGTGTATTTAATGACCCAAAACATACCAATGTAACATGCCCAAATGAATAAAGTGTGAAATACAAATGCCCATTTGTTCTCCATTTTAAAAATGCTCAATACGCCGTCCAATAGTCCTTTCACAAAGCCTTTGATTTTAATGGCAATCTTGGATGAGGACCTTTTTATAAAAATAATGAAGATCAGCGCTCCAATAATTCCGGCAACCAAGAGCAAAAGAATGCTATTATAATTGAATCCTTTGTTTTGAAGAAACGCAACGATTATTTCTGTTTGCAAAAGAAGTGTTGTTGAAATAATGCTCAATAGCATGATTACGTCCACAACCCTTTCGGTTACAATTGTACCAAAGCCTTTCTCAAAAGGCACGTCTTCATAGGTTGCCAGTGCTGTGGCCCGCAAGATTTCACCAGATCGGGGTATTCCTAGATTTGTGAAATAAGATATTAAGACTATGAAAAGATTATTGCTCAGTTTTGGTTGATAGCCAAGTGGCTTTAAAAGATAATTCCATCTTATGGCCCTTGAGATATAAGCTAAAATTCCCAAGAGCACCGAGAATCCTACCCAAAAGAGATTTGCTTCTTTTATATGATAGACGATTTGCTCCCTATCTTCCACTGAGGTTGAATTGTACCAGTACCAAACCAAAAAAACTCCCAAGGCAATTGGGAGTATGATTTTTAAGGTCTTTTTTAAGGGTGTTGTCAAAAAATCAGTTTAACAAATTGGTCTCCTCATTGGGGAATACCAATGCTGGATTAAATTTTTTAGCTTCCTCGATATCCATTCTGGCATAGGTTATCAATATCAGTATATCGCCCACCGCGACCTTCCGCGCCGCTGCACCGTTTAAGGTAAGCTCGCCACTGCCCCTAGGTCCTGGAATAACGTAGGTTTCTAATCGTTCACCATTATTATTGTTCACTATCTGCACTTTTTCGCCTTGGATAATGTTTGCAGCATCCATCAAATCCTCATCTATGGTTATGCTACCAATATAGTTAAGGTCTGCGCCGGTAACTTTTACACGGTGTATTTTAGATTTTACAACTTCTATTTGCATGGGACAAAGTTAATTAATTAAGGGCTATGTTATCTATTAGTCGTACGCCATCGGCATAAACGGCAATAAAAGCTCTATATTTTTTATTTTTATGTTTTTTTATAACAGGTTTTAATGTTTTGGCTTGGGTAATCTCAATATATTCAAGTTCCAAATTAGGATGTTGCTCAAATTGTTCGGTCACCCAATCCTTTATATTCTTAGCACTTTTCGTGCCAAATATTTTCTTAGCAGATTCGAGGGTTTTATATATAAATGCAGCCTCATTTCGAATATTATCTGATAGCCGTTCATTTCTGGAGCTAAAAGCCAATCCGTTAGCTTCCCTGACTATGGGGCAGCCAATTATTTTTACCGGTATTTTTCTGATTTCGATAAGTTTTCTGATAATCTGAAGTTGCTGAAAATCTTTTTCGCCAAAATATGCTTTGTCGGGTTTAACAAGGGTCAATAAGGATTCTACAATGGTACCCACTCCATCAAAATGGCCAGGCCTAAAGGCTCCTTCCATGACATTTTCCAACCCGCCAAAATCATAATTAACTGATTTTACTTCTTTCGAATACATTTCATCGATGCTTGGCACAAATACAATAATATCTTTTGATATTCTTTCAAGGACTTCAATATCGGCCTTTAAGGTCTGAGGATATTTTTCTAAATCAGCTGTATTATTGAATTGCGTAGGGTTAACAAAAATACTGACCACTACGATATTATTTTCTTCAATAGCCCTGTTAACCAGTGCTGCATGACCTATGTGCAATGCCCCCATAGTAGGTACTAGACCAAGACTATGGTTTACTTTAAAAGTGGAAAGCTGTGCAATTAATTGTTCTCTGGTTTTGATCAACAACATATGTTTCATTTAAAAGCGAGCAAACTTACTATAAATACTGCTAATCTGCATAATTTTTGTAATTTTGCAGCTACCTTTGCAGGATAAATAAAATATTGCTTTTATGAATGGTAAAAAGATATTGTTTGTATCTTCAGAATTAGTCCCCTACCTTCCAGAGAACGAAGTTTCCTTAATGTCATATGAAACCCCAAAGATGGTCAATAGTAATGGCGGTCAAATCAGGATTTTTATGCCTAGGTATGGGAATATCAATGAACGTAGGCATCAACTTCATGAGGTGATTCGCTTATCAGGGATGAATCTTGTCATCAATGATATGGATATGCCATTGATTATCAAAGTGGCCTCAATACCTAAAGAGCGTATACAGGTATATTTTATTGATAATGAAGAGTATTTTAAAAGAAAGGCAACTTTTACCGATGCTGATGGAAATCTTTTTGAAGATAATGACCAGAGGGCCATTTTCTTTGCAAAGGGCGTTGTTGAAACCGTTAAAAAATTGAACTGGTCTCCTGATATCATCCATGTTCATGGTTGGCTGGCATCCCTTTTACCCTTATACCTAAAGAAATACTATGCTGATGAACCCTTGTTCGCAGATAGCAAAATTGTCACTTCGGTATATGGCCAAGGTTTTGAAGGAGAGCTTGATAAAGACATGGTCAAGAAAATAGCCTTTGATGGTATACCGGAAGAAAGTTTCGGCATACTTAACGCACCTACCTATAATAATTTGTTAAAAGTAGCGGTAAATTTTTCTGATGCTGTTATTTTAGCCGCGGAAGAAATTCCGGAAGAATTACAAAACCATATATCCAACCTAGAAAAACCCGTGTTGCCATTTGTTCCTTTGCAAGGTTTTGAAGAAGCATATGCCAATTTTTATAACACTGAAGTTTTAAAATAATCTAAATGAGTTTTTTTAAGAGATTCAAATTTCCTGTTCTTACAGGATTTTTACTTGTTGTTGCATTTGTTTCCTGTGAAGAAGATTTTACGACTATTGGCGCAGAAGTAATAGGTGGTGAACCTTTCACGACAGATCGCGCAGAATTTGACGTTTTTGCATATAGTAGTAAAATTGAGGCTGTAAGAACCAACCAATTGCCAATTTATCAATTAGGGGTTTATAATGATCCAATTTATGGTAAGACAGAAGCAAGTATAACCTCACAATTATTATTGACTGCCGTAAGCCCAAATTTTGGGATGTTTTCACAAGAAGATGAGGATAATTGGGAAAATGATGATAATATAAGTTCTATTCCTGAGGTCGAAATAGTTGATTCGGTTTATTTATATATACCTTTTTTAAAGAACCCGAAAGGAGATTTGGATGGCGATGGAGTTGCAGATGAGTATGATATTGATCCTGAAGATGCTAATAGTGACACTGACGGTGATGGTTTTACCGACAATGAGGAGCGTGTAAGTGGCACCAACCCTTTAGTGGCAGACTCTGTTGATGATGAAGATTTCGTTGCCAACAATTTTTCCAAAAAAGTAGATGTAGATAGCATTTATGTGAATAGCAAAGTGTTTAATAGTACAATTGAAACATCTTTTCATCTAAAGGTAGAGCGGTCAACTTATTTTTTAAGGGATCTGGATCCAAATACCAATTTTCAAGAAGCACAACAGTATTACTCATCACAACAGTTTTCCCCAAATTTTGTTTCTGACGTTTTTTTTGAAGGCGATTATACTATCACTGATAATCAGTTATTATTGGACCAATTTGATAATTCTTCAACGACAGATATTGATGAGTCGCAGCAAAAGGCCATTTTAGATCCTGGAATACGAGTCGCATTGGATAAAGCTTTTTTTCAAGAAAATCTAATTGATAAGGAAGGCGACACAGAATTGTTGAGCCAAGCAAATTTCAATGATTTTGTTAGAGGTATACATCTTTCCACTACTACAATTTCTGATGATGTAATGATGTTGTTAGATATGAAAGATATGGCGATTACTGTGTATTATCACTATAATAAGGTAGATACAAATGAGACTCTAACTGATACTTCAGACGATGAAATAATAACTGAGAATGCTCAATTTGTATTGTCATCATTGGTAGAACAAAATGGTTTTGTAAGAGGAAATGCAATTAATACATTGAATGATGAAATTTACCCTGCAAATATTGGAGATGCTTTAAACACGGGTGAAAACGCTTCAAAATTGTACCTAAAAGGTGGAGCGGGAACTTTTACGGAAATAAAATTATTTGCTGAGGATGATACTGAAGGTCAAGCAGTGATTGATCAGATTAAAGCTAATAATTGGATTATCAATGAAGCAAATCTTGTATTTTATGTTGATCGTGAAACCCTTGACGTTGTGGGAGATGTTTTGGAACCATTACGATTATACTTGTATAACACAGAAGACAATTTACCATTGTTTAATAGTAGCACTGAAAATACGGATCAAACATCAATCCCTTTATTAGGGGCTTTTCTGAATTATGATGGCGTTATAAGTAAAACTTCTGATGGCAAAGGTGAAAAGTATACGATAAAAATTACAGAGCATATCAATAATATCTTGGTAAGGGAATTAAATAACAGCACTTTGGGTCTCACATTGACACCTGACATTGAGTTCATTGGAATTAATAAGGCCATGATGTCTGATGGCAATGAAATTGATTTGCCTGTTTCCCAAACATTAAGCCCTTTAGGAACCGTACTTTTTGGCGGACTACCTGAAAATGGTGACAAAAGGCTAAAGCTTGAAATCTTCTATACCGAAGCAAATTAGTTTCGATAAACTTAACATACAATCCCCTAAAACAAGATTTAAGCCTTTATTTTAGCGGTAATATACCACTTACAGAGTTTTGGCGTTTTACAACTAAGAGTTTAAAGTTTTTTCGACTTTAACTGTACATTTGTGACAAATAACATAAAGACCATCTAACAAACAATACATTATGTGTGGAATTGTAGGGTATATTGGGCATAGAGATGCCTATCCGATTATAATAAAAGGCCTTCAGCGCTTGGAATATAGGGGTTATGATAGTGCGGGTGTCGCACTTTATGATGGCACTCAAATAAATCTTTCAAAGACCAAGGGTAAAGTCGAGGATTTAAAGAATAAATCAAAGTCATCGATATCGTTGAACGGCAATCTGGGAATAGGCCATACCCGTTGGGCAACACATGGTGTTCCCAACGATGTGAACTCACATCCACATTATTCCACTTCCGGCGATTTGGTGATAATCCATAATGGGATTATTGAAAACTACGAATCCTTGAAAAAGGAATTAACAAAAAGGGGTTATACTTTCTCTTCAGATACTGATACCGAGGTTTTGGTGAATCTAATTGAAGAGGTTCAGAAAACCGAAGGGGTTATGTTGGGGAAAGCAGTGCAAATTGCGCTTAACCAAGCAGTAGGTGCGTATGCCATTGCCGTTTTCGATAAGAAAAAACCTGATGAAATCGTGGTGGCTAAGTTAGGAAGCCCTTTGGCGATTGGTATTGGTGAAAACGAATTTTTTATTGCGTCAGATGCTTCGCCTTTTATTGAATTTACGAATAACGCTGTTTACTTGGAAGATGGGGAAATGGCCATAATAAGACTCGGAAAAGAAATAAAACTGAGAAAAATCAAGGATGATGCTATTGCCTATCCCAACATCTTGGAGCTTCAAATGAATTTGGAGGAAATTGAAAAAGGAGGTTACGATCATTTTATGCTCAAGGAAATATATGAGCAGCCTAGGGCAATTTTAGATACCTATCGCGGTAGATTATTGGCTGACCAAGGTCTTATTAAAATGTCCGGTATTGACGAACATTTAGAGAAATTCCTTAATGCAAATAGAATTATCATCGTTGCCTGTGGTACCTCTTGGCATGCAGGGCTCGTTGCGGAATATATTTTTGAAGATTTGGCAAGAATCCCTGTCGAGGTTGAATATGCATCGGAATTCAGGTATAGAAATCCTGTGATTACCGATAAGGATGTATTGATTGCCATTTCCCAATCAGGGGAAACGGCAGATACTTTGGCGGCTATTAAGTTGGCCAAGGAAAAAGGTGCATTTGTTTTTGGGGTTTGCAATGTTGTAGGGTCCTCAATTGCAAGAGAAACTGATGCAGGAGCTTATACCCATGCAGGTCCTGAGATTGGAGTTGCTTCCACAAAGGCATTTACAACGCAGATTACTGTCCTAACTTTAATGGCCCTAAAATTGGCCAAGGAAAAAGGTGTATTTTCAGAATCCCGTTACCGTGAATTTTTAACAGAACTTGTAACAATTCCTGCAAAGGTTGAAAAGGCACTGGAATCAAATCCATTGGTAGAGATTATCGCTGATGTATATAAAGATTCCACGAATTGCCTGTATTTGGGTAGGGGGTATAATTTTCCAGTAGCCCTTGAGGGCGCCTTGAAACTTAAGGAGATCAGCTATATTCATGCCGAAGGGTATCCTGCAGCAGAAATGAAACACGGTCCAATAGCCCTGATAGATGAGCAAATGCCTGTAATTGTAATTGCAACGAAAAAGGGGCATTACGAAAAAGTGGTCAGTAATATCCAGGAAATCAAATCACGAAAAGGTAAAATCATTGCTGTAGTTACAGAAGGGGATGAACAGGTTAGGGATTTAGCAGATCATGTAATTGAAGTTCCAGAAACTTTAGAAAGCTTAACACCGCTTTTAACGACTATACCATTACAATTATTATCTTATCATATTGCGGTAATGCGAGGTTGTAATGTGGATCAGCCGAGAAATTTGGCTAAATCAGTCACGGTGGAATAGAATTTAATGCCAAAAAAAATAGTTTAAGACCATGATATTTATCATGGTCTTTTTTATTGGATTATTGGAGATTACACATTATTTTCCCTTAATTATTGAAGAATTAATATCAGGCGCGCATAATTTTTTCAATTTTCAATTTTCAATATAAAAAAATCTGTATATTGGCAAAGAACTAATTTAACTATAAACTATAATGAGAACGATACTATTTTTATCCCTGTTAATGTTGGGCACAATAGGTTTCGCCCAAACTACTATCAACGGAAATGTTGTTGACCAAAACAATGAACCCGTACCAGGAGCTAACGTATTAATTGTTGGTAAGGCAATAGGTGCGGTATCGGATTTTGATGGTAATTTTACTTTACAAACTTCTGAAACTCCCCCATTTCAATTAAAAATAACAAGTATTGGTTATACCGATGAAACAGAGAACATAACTTCAAACAATCAAACGGTGACTATTGTGTTGTCTGAATCGTCAACAATTCTGGATGAAATTGTAATTTCAGCTTCTAGAACACCGGAAAGACTTTTCGAATCACCTGTTTCCATTGAACGATTTGGACTAAAGGAGATTCAAAATACCACTTCTGCTTCATTTTATGGAGGTCTTGAAAATTTGAAAGGTGTTGATGTCAATACCAATAGTTTAACATTTCAATCTATAAATACCAGGGGTTTTGCGAGTTTTGCCAATACAAGATTCATGCAGTTGGTAGATGGTATGGATAACTCCTCGCCCGCGCTGAATTTTGTGATGGGTAACTTAGTGGGGATGAACGACTTGGATGTGCAAAGTGTTGAGATTCTTCCTGGTGCATCTTCTGCGCTTTATGGTGCGAATGCCTTTAATGGTATTCTTTTTATGAGAAGTAAAAATCCGTTTGATTTCCAAGGAATCAGCAGTTATTTTAAAACAGGAATCACCTCACAAGAAGCGGCAGGTGATAATGAATATTACGACTTTGGAATAAGGGCTGCTCATGCGTTCAGTGATAAATTAGCGGTGAAAGCAAGTTTCTCCTATATGCAAGGTACCGATTGGCATGCCGTGAATGAGGAAGATTTGAATAATCCTGGTGCTACTAGAGCTGATCCAGGTTATGATGGGCTTAATATTTATGGTGATGAGGTTTCCACAGT
>CBDUKE010000069.1:0-17180 GCA_965367725.1 uncultured Maribacter sp.
TTTTCATTCGCTTAAGGCTATACCTTAGATCGGTATTTTGATAATATGCTTTTTTTCCGGTAAAACGTTGATTTCTAAAACCTCGTAATCCGTCAACACCTCCAATACTAGCACCTTGATAAAACTCATAACCATTACCAATGTTGAATTGTGCCTTCCATTTGGTAGCCAATACCAACCTGCCACTGGGCAACAATTTGTAGTCAAAGGATAGACTAGGTACTACAAATCCAAAATTCTGTTTGCCATCCTCGATATTACTTTTATATCCAACCCTTAAGGAAGTAGTCATGCCCAAGGTTGGGAAAGCGGCGTTATCCGAATTTGCATATGAATATTCCGCATCTGCACCAACAAAAGACTTGCTACTGTCCTCACCATTGGCGACATAAAAAGTATTCACAAAACGGTCTTCGGTTTCTTCAACTTCGATGTTTTCGTAGGTTAATCCCACACGGTATTTAGATCCCAAATCACCGCGCCAAACCAAAGACGGTGTCAGCTTTAATGTCTTCAACTTCACACGGTTATAATCCAACTCCAAGTCATCATCCAAATTTTCAGTGTCATTGCCCAATCCAAAGAAGTTAATACTGTAATTAGGGCTTGTTAATCTAGCATCCAGCTCTAAATTGGCCTTGCCTATTGCATGTGCGAATTCGCCTTTATAACCGACATCAAAACCGTTTGTGGCAAAATAAAATGCCGTATTTACCGTGTGTTGACTGGTAAACGGATTTTGCCTAAACCCATTAAACGTATAAATATTGGCAAACCCAATTTTAAAACCGTCATCAGGATTTGACCCTATCGAAGGTATCATTTGATTTGAACTACTTTTCAGCTTTATAGGCTGGTAGGTATTGGTTTCATAATCATTGGTCAATCGCATTTTGGCACTTTTAATGTTCTTGAACGTATTCTTTTTTGAGATCTGGTCATACACATATACACCCCTACTATCAATCACATCATAAACGTCATTGTTTTGACCACCAACCAAGCGAAGTTTAATTTTTCCTTTCTTTCCACGTATTTCAAATTGGTCGTCATCATCCAAGCCATAGATCCAAACTTCTTTGGTGATTTCTTGATCAAAGGTTTTATTGAAAAACACCTCTCCTTTTTTGCCATTTTTTATTCGATTACCAACTATCATTATATTTCCATTGGGCAATTCAGTTATGGTAAAATAATCATCCTTATCGGTTCCAGTAACCACTGCGTATTTATTCAGCAAGCCATAATATTCCTCGGCAGTCTGCATTAAATTGCTTTTTCTTGCCAATAGTGTTTTCTTGATCTTTGATATGGTCTCACCCTGAACTTCCTTTGGGAATGCCTTAAAAGCCCTATCAATGACCTCTTCATTAATATTATCTTGAATAAATTCCACTTGTGCTCTCCAAACGTCCAAAGTGGTTTCTGGCAATAGCACCATATCCAACGCAAAAGCCTTTGGCGAGCCGTTAAATCCTTTTACACTGCGAATTTCCTCGTTAAATCCTTCCATTAGGGTTAGTCCAGGAACAATACGTGTAATTAGGTTCATTAATGGGCCATCACCCATGATTGAGAATGCCTGGTCCCTATCCCTGGGAACAGGTTTATAAATGATCTTATCATTTTCCTTGTCCTTGAATCGTGCCCAACGCCATTGATCCGTATGTCGGTCCCAATCACCTATCATCATATCAAATAAACGTGCCTTTATATAAGCTGTATTATCGACAAGATATTTTTCATCAGTCCTCAATTTTTTAAGAATATCGTCGGTGCTTTCCAAGGTATTGGAATAGCCAAAACTTTTCAGATTACCATGACCACTGTCTGTACGTTCTTCAACCATATACAATTCATCCCCAAACTCATCATCAAAGTCTTTAATAGCTCTTTGTTTGGGAATATAATATAGTTTGGGATTGGTGTGGTAAATGCCAACTGCATCAGACAATTCCCCTATCGTAAATGGTGCATACGGATGTGATCCCGTATAAAAATCCTCCAATAGGCTTTCGGTAAAAGTATCCTCAAACTCGCCCACCACATACTGCTCTTTAAAAGCCATGGATTGCAGATATATTTCAGCACTTTTCCGCAAGGCCCGCATCACATATTCCTTACCTTCCTTATTTACTAGTCTTAGTGATTTTGATTGGTGTCCTCCTCCTTTACGAACTACTTCCAATCCACCGAAAAGGGTATCTAAATCAACTGTTGGAGCAGCCACTTTTGTGGCATAAACTTCGCGATACCGTTCACCCCAAATGGTTTTGAACAATTTGCTTTTATCAACCTCATCTTCGGTATAGATTGATGATTCAACCTCAGCAGGAAATTTATTGGAATATTCTCCTTGGCTTTTTTTTCTTTCTTCCGATATTACCTCTGTTGTATATAAAAACTGTTCTGTTCCATCGTCGTTAACCCCGTAAAAACGTACACGGGAAGAACCGTCAGTATAGATTTCCAAAGTAGCATATCCCATTTGTCCAGTGGAAAATTTACTGCCATTCAATAATCTTGTAGCACCTTCTTTTGCACCCGCACCACTTATTATCTGAGGTGTATTCTCCTCAACAATGTACTGCAAGGTGTGCTCGTGACCCGATGTGAATATTACTTTTTCAGAATTCTGTGCCAAGGTGACGATACGATTTCTTAATTGCCGGTAGCGCTTATTTTGAAGATCTTCTGGTGAAGCCCCTGTTGTTTTGCGCAATAAACTAACCAAACTTCCTATTACAGGAAGAGGGAATTTACCTCCACTAGGGTACAATTGCCTTTTCATGGAAAATTGCCCGCCGTGTGGCCCATAACTGAACATAGGGTGATGTAAAGCCATTATGGTAGTTTTATCTGCGTTTTTCTTAATCAATCCTTCCAATTCCTCGAAGAACTTTTCCCGATCCTTGATTTCGCATTCATCATTCATCGTCGGGTGCTTGTCCCAATTGACAAGGTACCATTCCGTGTCAATGGCTATAACCACGACATCATCATTGATATCTATCTTTTGTATTGGGCAGCCATCTTTTGGAAAAAACACTTTCTTACTATCCAGTTTTTTCTCGATATAATTTTCTTGTCTGGCCAACCCCTTTAACCCTTCGCTATACCAATCGTGATTTCCAGGAATAAAAATAGGCTTCCCATTAAAGTCTTCCAAGGTATTCAGTTGTGCATCTAAATTGTTTTTTGCTGCTTGGTATTCTCCCTTAGCATCTTTTTTGTCGGGCATTCCTGCAGGGTAAATATTATCTCCCAAAAATATAGCGGTACTGTTCTTTTCGGCTTGATCTAATCGCTTTTTTAATAATTTCAAAGCAGGGTTCATTCCGCCCATGGGCGATAAACCAGCATCTCCTATCAAATAAAAAGTATGAGAAATAGTTTTAGTAGTTGGCACGTCGTTGGCGTTTTCCAAATCGGCATATTTGGGTTTCTGGGTAGCACAACCACTAATTAGAAAAACCAACAGTATAGAAAAGTAAAATTTGCCCATATAAATTATTTAATATCTAAATTTCGTAATTTGGGGGTATTGTAAAACACTTTATATGTCGGAAATAATTGAGAAAACTAAATCTTTTGTTACAGATTTATTGAATAATGAATTGGCTAGCGAATATTTGTACCACAATTTACGACATACCCAACGTGTGGTTAAAAGTAGTGAAGAAATCATTAATTACCGCAACCTAAATACCCTGGACAGCGAAACGCTAATTTTGGCCGCATGGCTCCATGATACAGGTTATACCAAAGGTAGCGAAGGGCATGAAGAAAAAAGCTGCGCCATTGCCAAAGATTTCCTTGAAAAACAAGGATATAGGCCGGATGGCATAAAAGAGGTTTTGGAAATTATCATGGCAACCAAACGGCATCATGTACCGAAAACCGTAAAAGAGCAAATTATAAGGGATGCCGATGCCTCCCATTTTGGACAAAAGAGTTATTTGGAGACCTGTGAGTTGTTACGTGAAGAACTCTCACTTTTGGGAATTGCTGAATATTCCCAAAAAGAATGGTTAAAAGCCAACTTAGAAATGTTGACCAAGGAACACAACTTCAATACCAACTATGCCAAGGAGCACTGGCAGCCTAGAAAAGACAAAAACATAAAAAAACTTAAAAAAGAACAAAAATCCGAAAAAGATATAGCCAAGAAGGAAGCGTTAAAAGCCAAATATAAGAGTGAAAGTCCAGATCGGGGCATACAAACCCTATTTAGGGTCACCTTAAAGAATCATTTGACCTTGAGCGATATTGCTGATACAAAAGCCAATATTCTCTTATCGGTCAACGCGATTATCATTTCATTGGCCCTATCCAATCTTATTCCAAAATTGGACAATCCTTCCAACCATTATTTGATCGTTCCCACGGTAGTCTTTATCATTTTTTCAGTGGTTTCAATGATCTTGGCAGTGTTGGCCACTAGACCCAATGTTACCAGTGGTGAATTCACCAAAGAGGATGTGAAAAACAAAAAAGTGAATTTATTGTTTTTCGGCAACTTCCATAAAATGAAATTATCGGAATACGAGTGGGCAATTAGCGAATTAGTGAAAGACAAGGAATACATTTATACAAGTTTAACCAAAGACCTTTATTTTTTGGGATTGGTATTAAACCGTAAGTATAAGATCTTAAGATGGACCTATACCATTTTCATGATTGGCACTATAGTTTCTGTAATAGTCTTTGCGATCGCCTTCCAATATTTTGGTCCAGATCGAATGGGGTGATTAAGCTTTTAGCTCTTCCATTAAGTCTTCGTAGGTATACGTTTGCTTGGTCTCCTTTCCTTTTTTATACAGGATTTCGACACGAATCGCCTTAAGGCCGGTAACACCCTGTAAACCTTCCAACTCAACAATTTCAATGTTATTGGTAAAGTACCCCTTTGCTTTTAAAAAGCTAATATATCTTAGGTATTCCAACTCGTCCTTTTTCTGGGAATATACGATAGAGAGTTTCCCTGGTTGGGTCAAACGTTCGTTGGTCCCTTTAATATAAGACTTGTCAATTCGTTTTTTTATTACCTCGTAACGCGCGTTGTAGGTACCATCTACATCAAAACGTTTTTCATCCATTCGAAAACGTATCGATAGCGGAGTATTATAAACCAACATCAATGAGGCTACATCCAACGGCACAGCCAAATCAGGCTTCAGATTGTAATGCGTATTTTCCATATCACACATTACCTGTAATTGCCAAAGCCTCAAATTACTCAAATACAGTGGATTGAATGACAAATGGCCTGAAATGGAATCACCAATGTACATATTATGTTCAACGCCATCGGTTTTATAACGCTCAAAATAATGGGGAAACATGGCCTGTGCATCTTCCTGATGGTTGTCTATGACCATTGCCAATTCTTTGTTGATCCGCATTACACTTTCATCATAATTCTTGCGATGGTCATAATACGTTTCCGTACTGCTATCAATCATTTCCTCATAGGCCATTATCAAGTCCTTCAATTCTTCGTCGGCTCCTTTCAAATGGTCAAATACCGCTAGTACTTCCTCTTTCACAAAATCGTAAATGGCTTGTTCGCTATTGGTATTCAATACTTCCTTGATTTCTTCAAGTAGATTATTAATTCTATACAACAGTTCCTCATAAATAGGTAACTTATTTTTCTCCCAAGCTTTTGAAATAATGGTATTTATAGTTTCAAGTTGGATAATAAGATCTTTCTGAATACCTGAATTCCTGGCTTTCGAAGAATCCTTTATATCAGTTTGCCCATAAAGCGGATATACATTCTCAAAAACCACTTCCTTGAATGAAGGCTGTTTACCATCGATTTGATTGCCAATAAAACGTTTGGCCTCTTCCTTGAATTTCCAGTATACCGACGAATGTATTGTAGTACATTCAAGTTGGATTATGGCATTGATCAAATTCGCTTCCTCTGCCGCCGTACGCAATACTGCTGTCACAATATAGGGCATAATATCCTCTAACTTCTGGGCATTCACGCTATTGAGTTCATTCACTTTGGTTGATACCAACTCCAAAACCCCCAAGAGTGTATCATCATCAGCGATAGGCGCTAAGATGGCACTTTTTATGCCCTGCTCCTTAAGTCTTTTATAAAGTGGCATGCCGCCAGACATTTCATGATATTTATCTACATCCGAGATGGTAAAATAGGTTTTCTCTTTGAGTAATTTACTATACGATCCTGGACAAAGTACCTCAGCACATGGCTGTATTTCCTTATCATGCAGCAGGTAGCTATTCATATGCTTGCCATGTACCTTTTCAAACCTGTTCTCATCGGGATTATAAGTAACAAAACCTAGATTGATATCCTGAATATTGAAAAAGGACCTAAACGTGCTTTCCAGATTGGACATAAAATTGTCACTGCCCCTTTTATCATTAGAAATTAGGTTCGATTTTATCTCAGAAATTGCATGTTCGGTAGTGGCATCGAACATGTTGGAGATTACAAAGCCCTTGGAAACAAAACTGCCGGGCGGAATCTTTTCTTTCCAAACTTCAATAGAATCAAAATTCTCCAACAACTCATCAACATCGGTTTGGGTCAATTCTTTGGCTTTTTCTGTTGGAATCAATTCAATGAAATCGGCATTATACAGAATCCGGTAATGCTTCATAACTCCATTTTCATCTGGAATATCATAAAACAAAGGACGTTTAAAGTCTAATTTGAATCCGTAATAAAAATTCAATATTACGGTACAACCCATGATATAGTTTAGATTTTCAGGCACACCCCGTACCTTCAATTCAAAGTCCTTACCTGCAGCAGCCAGAATTTGTTCAAAACGCTCTGAACCATTGAAAATTATATCATAGTAAGGTAACGAGGCTACCTTTATTTCATTTTTGGTAAGTACATTCGAAAAAGAATCCTGAAGAATGATCTTGATAACCTTTTCGTGTTTTTTAAGTAAGGTAATATCCGCAAAACCTTCCCGAAGTTCAGGGTATGGTGCTTGGGCGGCCAACACATATTTTGCCCTTTGGGCTAAAAACTCATCTTCACCTTCAGCCATACGGTCATACTCTTCCAACAATTTGTGGAAACTGATATAACGTTGTAACGGAAATTCTTCTTTGTATAATTGTCCCATACCTACTCTTCGTCTTCCAATGACCGGTAAAATTACAAAATATGAAATAAACTTTTGTTCAAGGAATTATAAGGGTATTCCCCGTTTTTTTGGATATTTATACAAAATTCATGCATGTCATCTAATTTCAGGTTATCAAGAGCGTACAAGAATGCCAAGGTGGTGCCTTTTGACGATACCTCAAAATTTATACTTTTTAGTGATTGCCATAGGGGAGACAATAGTTTCGCCGATGAATTTGCCAATAATAGGAACATCTACTACCATGCCCTAAAGCACTATTACAACAATGGTTTTGAATATTGTGAAATTGGCGATGGCGATGAGCTTTGGGAGAACCGTTCGTTTGAACCCATTTTCGAGGCCCATAAGAACGTCTTTCAGCTTTTACGCAAATACCATCTAGAAAATAGGTTGCATATGCTTTGGGGCAACCATGACATGGTTTATAAGGACGAAGACTATGTGAAAAAACACCTATCAAGCTATTATGAACCTATTGATGATAAGGATAAGGAGCTTTTCGAGGGCATCACCTATCACGAAGGGGTTGTTTTAAAACACAAAGACACCCAACAAGAACTCTTTTTAACCCATGGACATCAGGCAGATTGGTGGAATTATACGTTCTGGCGTTGGGGCCGTTTTCTGGTTCGCGTCTTATGGCAACCACTTCAAGTTTGGGGTATTGCGGATCCAACGAGTCCTGCCAAAAATTACAAGGAATTGATCAAGGTAGAAAGGCGTATTAAGCGATGGATCCTAAACAATGGACTTTTGATCACAATTGCTGGTCATACCCACAGGCCGCGTTTTCCTGAGCCTGGGGACATTCCGTTTTTTAATGATGGTAGTTGTGTTCATCCGCGCAGCATTACGGGAATTGAAATTGAAAACGGAACAATATCCCTTATAAAATGGCAAATTGCCACCAAGGATGATGGCACTTTGCAAATTGTACGCATTCTTTTGGAAGGGCCTCAAAAGCTAATCGACTATCAAGAAGCACAGGATTGACCAATCCAAAAACTACAATCTAGGAAACATTTTCTATTTTACTTTACTGCGTAGCCAATACAAAATTCACAGGAATACTGTAAGGTACGGTCACAGCTCTTCCCCTTTGCATACCAGGTGTCATTTTTGGCAATGAAGATACGATACGAGCTGCTTCTTTTTCCAATCCTGGGTCTGGGCCCCTGGTTCTAATTCCGTCGATATGTCCTTTGGAATTAATAGCGAACTGAACGAATACCCTTCCTTGAATACCCATTTCGGCAGCTATCTGTGGATAGCGAAATTCTTTCATTATATGCTGCTGTATTTTCTCTTGAAAACAAGCTTTACGAGCGGCATTACCCTTAGCGCTTTCGCAACCAGGATAGATAGGCACATTCTCGATTATGGCAAAGGGCACTGATATTTCTTCCTCTTCTTCACCAACCTCAACATCATCAACATCAACTACAGCTACCTCTTGCTCTTGGCTAGATTCTGTACTCTCGATTACTGTCTCTTCGATTTCTGCGGCATCTTCTACCACTTCAATAATCTCGGGAGCCGATGGTGGTGGTGGTGGTGGTGGTGTCTTAAGCTGTTCTGTAATCGGAACATCCTCTTTAATATCTTCAACCACGTTCAACATTTCTACAATCTTATCAGGTTTAGGATAAGACTTATATTCCAAAGCCCTCCATGTGAGAAAGAGGACTAGGGTAAGGCCTATAACAAAATAAAGGCCACTATTGCGATTCAAATCTACTTTGGGATTCTTCTTGACTTGCATGACTTTTGCTTTATGAATAGCCAAAAATACGCCCGTATTAGACCATTAAATATGATATATGTCAGTTTCGCCGTCCCTATTTCATAAATTGATAATATTTCAATTATTTTTTGCGAATTTTCGATTCAACTATGATATTCTCAGTATTTGAAACAAAATCCTGCTTTATTTAAGTATAATTCACACTTTTCCCGATTGCTTTTATCACTCTTTTCCCTGATTCGTTCTTTATTTTTTGAATAACCACCCCTTTCTTCTGTGAAAGTGGGGTTCAATCAAATAGCGGGCCCAAGGGCCCGCTATAGCTAACTCAACAAAATTCATGACTAAAATACTACGCTACTACATCGGAGCTAGTAACGTCTGATCAAAGTCAATACCTTCAATAGGTTTTAATACTCCCTGTTCGTTATCCCATTCTATTCGTCTTCCCAATTTATAGGAAAGTCCTGCCATATGGGATGAAATGGCCTCTTCAAATCCTTCTTTGATACCGCAACTTACCTTACCACCATTACGGGCGCTGCTCAACCATTCGCGCATATGTAGAAATGTTGAATCAACCCGTGCCCCATTGATGTACGTCCACATAAGGCCCTTATCGGCAAAATATTGTGAGGTGGCCGATGCTACGGCATCTGGCGTAGATGCTCCAGGATTGTATTGATAGATAGGTACTCCAGGGCTCATTTTATTGGCCTCGATCATATCCCCGTAGCGGGTAGAACCACTATCAGGCCAAATCGTTAAACGGTTGCCAAGTTCCATGGTACCATCATGCCCCATCAGATGGGTAGGACGGTTGAATCCGTTACCCAAAGTAGCACTGTAGACAAAGGACATTCCCTGTTCCTTGCCTTTCTTTTGGCTACCTCCAGTACTAAAGTTAGGATACTCCATGTTCACATTCAGTACATCGGGTACATTACGTCCATCACGATGGGTATAAATACCGCCAGAGGTCATGACAGAATCCGGAATTCCCATATTCAACACACAGTTCAAGCGGTCATAATCGTGTGACAACAAATCGCCGGAAAGTCCAGACCCATACGCCCACCATTTACGCCATCTAAAGAAATGGTTTTTATTGAAAGGCACTTTGGGCGCCGAACCTAGGAACATCTCCCAGTCGATGGTCTGTGGACTCGCATCAGGGTGAATGTCATACATCCAAGCACCATTGTCATCGTTACGGTTTGTATTCGTCTGAATGAGCGATATATGCCCTATCGTTCCTTTCTGGATGATATCCTTGGCCGTCTGAAAACTTAAGGTCTGTCTATGCTGATGCCCTACCTGAAACACGGCTTTGGAGTTACGTGCGGCTTCGCGTAGGCGATAGGTTTCCCCGACGGTATGCGTCATGGGTTTCTCAACATACACGTGAATATTATTTTCCAAGGCATCAATCGACATAGGCGCATGCCAATGGTCTGGCGTTGCTATTACTACCGCATCTACCTTCCCAGAGCGTATCATCTCTTGATGGGTACGAAAACGCAACATTTTATTGTCATCTGTGTTGAAAGACTTTAAGGCCCTATTGGCCCTATAATCAAAAATATCGCAGATACCCGTAAGTTTTATATTCAATTTGTCCTGAGCCATAAAATCTTTTAAAGCGGAATTCGAGGGATTCTCTTCGGCCGCCAAACGCATCTCTTCTTTCCATTCAATGGTGGCATAACCCAAGGCACGGCAGAGTTGTTCGCCGCGAATACCAAAACCTATGATCCCTATACGAATGGGTTCACCCCCAATTCCGGGTATAGCTGTCGGTAATGAAGGTTGTATGTTCAATTGCTCCAAAATGGCGGTACGCTCCTTTTTCTTGGCCACCGT
This sequence comes from uncultured Maribacter sp., assembly GCA_965367725.1. GTDB lineage: Bacteria > Bacteroidota > Bacteroidia > Flavobacteriales > Flavobacteriaceae > Maribacter_A. The sequence goes on from CBDUKE010000069.1 coordinate 10,756, forward strand.
GTTGGCAGCTCCTGCCCACCAAACAGCTCCCATAAGCGGAATACCCCCTAAACCTTTTAATGCGTCTCTTCTCGTAAATTTCATCTTGTTTCGCTTTGGGTTTTTATTTCTTTTTATTGAATAATCGGGCAAGCCCAAAAAATTGGGAAGTAGGTATTTGATAGATTACTACACAGGCAACAAGCTCAATCAGATTTTTATTGATAAACCAATAGCTACCCTCCACATTGAGTTGGGTAACCCAAGGAAAAGACGGATGGGCTAAATAATAGAGAGCCAATAAACAAGCACCCACGAGAGCTCCCCATTTTTCAAAAATCCCGAGCACCAAGGTGAGTCCTACAAAAGTCAGTGCGATGATGTTACCCCAATCGGCAACGCCGATAAGCGTATCACTAGTTAGCCAAAGAAAAATAGGGCGAAAAGGACCTTGTGCCGAAGCGAGATATCCAAATGAGGTCCAATCAGGATTATACAGTTTTATAATGCCCTCATAGAGAAAGTGCCACCCTATAAACAGCCGTAATAACACCATGCTGATTCTTAGCGACTTTTCATTTCTGATTGTGATCATGTGCAGTTGTTAAAAGGTTAAAGGCTCATACACCCGGAATGGTATACCACAAATAACAGCGCAAAACTAAGCTCCAAAAGCAGCTTTTTCTATGACTTTTATCAGTTTTAAAAAAGGGGGATCCTTTGGAATAAGGCAGTGGAAAATGTATTGCCCTTTAAAAATAAATAGAGGCCGTCAAAAAAAGTCCTATTCATCGTCTTTACAAAGCACAAAAAAAGCTATTGGCCCTTGGCATTCATGAATAGATTACTTCACTTCGGCCGTAATAACGCATTGTTTATTCCTTTTTTGATGATTGCTTAACCCTATTGTTTTATACCACAAACAATATTATCGTTATTCTCGAATTCCTTTATCAAAGCCTAAAATTTAAACTAAAAATATGCTAGCTAAAAGCTATGGAATCGCAATTGATTAAAATGACATTTAAGGATGAAACCATGCTATTTCTGTCCAGATGGTAGTAAAAACTGTCCGATGGAAATCAACATCAATAGTCTGGTGACAGCGGTTTGTTTAAAATTCCTATTTTAGCCCTTATTTTAAACGCTATACCATGATCAAAAAAGTTTCCCTTATTACCCTTATGGCCCTATTGTTTGTTTCTTGTTGGAAGGACAAAAGTCCAGAAGACTTGATTCGCTTAAAAGAACAGTTCAAGACCCAAGTAAAGACCTTTGAGAAAAAGAAGGAAAATGCCAATAAGAATGTTAATAAAGGACTGGAAACGTTGAATGCACTTAAAAGTGCCTTGCAAGACACCAAAAACGAGGACAAGGAATTTGCCAAAGTCTATGGCGATTGGGAAAAAGTGAACAAACGGGTAGAGAACCTAAATAAAGAATATGAAGATCTTAAACAAAAGGCCGGTAATCTTTTTAAGGCCATGGAAACCCAGACGAATAGCCTAAGCGACAAAAATGCCAAGACCACCCTCTTAAACGCCATAGAAAAGGCCCGTACTAAATATAATGGCACCTTGACAAAAACTTCAAAGGCTATTGATAAACTACAATTATTACATGGTGATGCCGTAGAAGTGGTCAAAGCCTTGGAAGTTGCAGCCGCCCTAAATTCGTTTGACAATATCAACGATCAAATGAAGAGCATTGAGGGTCGTGTGGATGGCATTATGCAAGAGTTGAATGTGGCCGTTGTCGAAAGCAAAAAACTGTACGAAAAGAAGATTACAGAGTTGGGGGAGTAAGAAGACTTATTACCACCTTGGAACAAGCTATGCAAAAAGACAACTTTGACTTGGACAAAGTCCAAAGCAAAAACTTAACAAATATCGCCACTCTTCTTATTGAAATAGAGCCTTTTGCTGTTGCTAAAGACGTGTGTAGACTTCACACAGAAGAGTCGGTTTCAGCCTTACAATAAAGGATTGGAATAATTCTGATAGGAGTTGGTTCTTTTAAATTCAAATAGTTTTATCTGCATACCGTTTTTAGTTACCTTAGTAGTTCTTTTAATATAGTACTATGGAATTTAATTTAGCAGAAAAACTAGCCTTGGTAAAGGCGGTGGATGAGGTAATCTATGTTGATGGCAAAGTTGACACCGAGGAGATGGACTTTATGACGCAATTGATGGAGGCCCTAAAGTTTGATCGCAAACTTGTGGAGGAGGCCCGAAATATAACGGCCAAAGAATGCCTGACGATTCTTAAAGGAATGACCTACGAAAAAAAGCAAATGCTTTCCGAACTACTTAACGAGATGGCCAATGTTGATGGGGAATTCAATAAAGATGAATACCGTTTAATCTTTAATATTCTTCATGAAGTGGGTATTGGTCAGGACCTAGAAGACCAATAAACTTAGCGCTAAAACGATTTTAGCAGCCTGAATTCAACTTCATAATCAAATAGGTATAGCTCTAACCGAAACCTTTGCCTGTTGTGCATTGGATGAAGCATCCCAATGTCCACTTACCATGATGTAGCGACTTACCTGATTTTATAGTTTTTTATAATATATTTGATACAACACTTCTTTAAATCAAATATCATATGAAATCCAGTTTACCTTGGCTATGTCTTATTGCATTCACCATCACTATTACTATCCAAGCACAAGATTACCCCAGCTCGCCACCTGAAGTTTCACCCATGCCCATGAAACCAGAAATGACCGAAATTTGGGAGCCAGAAGTGGTCGTTGTTACTCCCTCCAAAAAATTGGGTGATGCGCCTTCAGATGCGATCATTCTTTTTGATGGTTCTAATTTGGACCAATGGGTAAGTAAAAAAGATAGTACAAAACAGGCTCCATGGAAAATCGTCAAAAACGACCACATGGAAGTGGTTCCTGGTTCCGGGGCCATACAGACCAAAATGAAATTTGGCGATTGTCAATTACATATAGAGTTCAGTGCGCCAGATGAGGTGCAAAGTGTAGGCCAAGGCAGAGGCAACAGTGGGGTGTTTTTCCAAGATCGTTACGAACTTCAGATTTTGGATTCTTATAACAGCCGTACCTATAGAAACGGGCAGGCAGGTAGTATTTACAAAGACCATGCGCCTTTGGTCAATGCCATGCGCGGACCGCTAGAGTGGAACACCTATGATGTAGTGTATACCGCTCCACGTTTTAAATCTGATGGGCGATTGGATTCCCCAGGAAGAATCACTGTGTTGCACAATGGGGTTTTAATACAAAATAACAGCACCATCAATGGCCAAACGTATTACATTGGTTTACATAACTACCCAGAGGCCCATGGCGATGATGTGATTTCATTGCAAGACCATGGTAACAAGACTCAATTCCGTAATATTTGGGTGCGAAAATTATAGCAAAGCAAGGACTTGCTGCCTAGTATTTCACTGGTACGGCATAACTTGTTTTAGGTCTTTTTTTATGAAGATGATGAAAGCCTTATGGAGAGTAGCCCATTCCGCATTTTATGTTTTCCAATAAGCCATTTTAGAGTTTCTTAATATAATGTAGCTGCTTTAACCATCTTCTTTGGTTATATTTGAGTATACACAAAAAAACATGAAAACAGTACACGCATATGCAGCCCAAGAAGCTGGAGGAAAATTAAACCCTTTCACCTATGAACTTCCAGAATTGGGAGGCGAAGAGGTAGATATCAAAGTCCATTATTGCGGCATTTGCCACTCCGATCTGAGCATGCTGAACAATGAATGGGGCATGTCGCAATACCCCCTTGTTCCCGGTCATGAAATTGTTGGGGAAGTTATGGCAGTGGGCAGTGAGGTAAAAAATCTGGAACCAGGCAATTTAGTGGGTTTAGGTTGGAATTCCGCTTCCTGTATGCATTGTAATCAGTGTATGAACGGGAGTCATCATTTATGCAATACCTTGGAAGGGACCATCGTTGGGCGCCATGGGGGTTTTGCGGATCAGGTGAGGGGACATTGGTCATGGGCCATTCCTTTGCCAGAAGGTATTGACCTTAAGAAAGCTGGGCCCTTACTTTGTGGTGGCATTACAGTTTTTAATCCCATTATTTTAGCAGGCGTAAAAGCCACAGACCGGGTAGGTGTCATCGGTATTGGAGGATTGGGTCATATGGCCTTGAAATTCCTGAACAAATGGGGCTGTGAAGTCTTTGCTTTCAGTTCTAATCCTGATAAGAAAGAACAAATACTGGCTATGGGCGCGACCAAGGTCATAAATTCAAGAAATCCGGAAGAACTGGAAAATATAGCCGGTAGTCTGGATTTTATCCTAAATACCACCAACGTAAGTTTAGACTGGAATTCGTATTTGACCGCACTTGCGCCCCAAGGTAAATTTCATACGGTAGGGGCGGTGTTGGAACCTATGGCCATACCGGCATTCTCGCTCATAATGGGTGAAAAAACCGTTGGTGGAAGTCCGTTGGGAAGTCCGGGCCTAACCCGTACCATGTTGGAATTCTGTGTCCGCCACGATATTTATCCCATGGTTGAGGAATTTCCTATGTCGGAGGTCAATGAGGCTATGGAACATTTGGAAAAAGGTAAGGCGCGGTATCGTGTTGTTCTAAAGGCATAATAAACCATCAATAATGGATCTGATTGAAAATTGGAGTGCCATCAGGAAGCATTTTAGCCAAAGTTTTGGCACAAGCTTGCATGTTTCAATAGCATCAGTCGATGCGGATAATACGCCTACCGTCACGCCTGTGGGCACGGTATTCCTGAATAAAGACCAAACCGGGTTTTATTTTGAAAAGTTCATATCTACCTTACCGCAGCAGGCAGTGCATAACAATACTATTTGCATTTTAGCGGTAAATAGCAGCAAAATCTTTTGGTTGAAATCATTATTCAAAGGACGTTTTGAAGCTTATCCTGCCTATAGATTATTTGGAAAACTCGGCGAACGAAGAAAAGCTACCGAGGCCGAAATGAGAGCCTTAAAGCGTCGTATGAAAATTACCCGCAGCTTAAAAGGCCATAAATACCTATGGAATAATATGGATGAGGTTCGGAAAATCACCTTCCATAAAGGTGAAAAAATCAACATCGGGAAAATGACAAAAGCGCTTTAAAATAATAGGTGGTGTAAATCAACAAATTTGGGCGTCTGAAGCGGCGGTCAATTTTAAAAAGTCGATCAACAAAACGTAATCAATTTTATCTGGATTGGCATAGCGTATTCAACCCTTGCCATGATTCAATCCCACCAACCGTTCCTTATTGTTCAGCATGACTTCGTGAATTAAAAAATAAACACAAATATGTTGCTTTTGGCTAGCAAAGGCCACCTCAACCTGATTGTTACGCGTATAAGAAGGCATTTTGTAGACCATGTCTTCCTTGTGATCTGGGAGATGTGCCAAACAGAGTTCCCTAATCTTTTGTAAAGCCGCAACTCTTTTTTCAGGCACCTGTTTTAGGTACTCATCCACTGTTTTTGCTTCGCTGGTCATAATTTCCTATTTAAGGTTATTCAAGTACTTGCCATATACATTTGTACCAAGAGCAGGGTATCCATATAAGCATGGGCCAAAACCAATATCCAAAGTCGTTTTTTCAATTTAAGATAGCAAATCCCCAAGACCAGCCCCATAAACCCAGTTTGTACCACTCCCATAGGTCCCCAACTATAATGTACCAAACCAAAGATGATGGCACTCAAGATCACCGCAACAATTCTTGACCTCTTGGTATCCAATCCCAACTCAGAAATACGATTGATCAAAAAGGCCCTGTAAATGACTTCTTCCCCGAAGGAAGAAACAATATAGACCCCAATAAGGGAAAATATCAGCATCCCGATATTGTCTTTCAAGTAGGCGTAATTTGACATATCCGAATTTTCGGGAATACCCGTAATATTAGCCATGATAATGGAGCCGATGACAAAGCCAGCAAGAGCTAAAACAAAAACCAATAACGATAATAGAAAGACCCTAAAGGCAGCTTTAAAACTCATTTTCTTAAAGCCCAACCCGAAATCTTGCCAACTTTCACCCCGCAGCTTAAGGCCCAGCCATACCACTAATAGCATAGCAATATTGGCCACCCATATCACGGCTTGGTTATAGAGAAGATGTTCGCCTTCGGTCCGTAGAAATAACTTGATGATGACGAAAGCCACAAGAAAAACCGTTAGCAGCTCGCTAATTTTCGCTATGCTATTCGTTCTTAAGAGATTTCCAAGTTTATCCATGGCTTGAATTGTTGATTTTATGTGATTGTTGCTCCTAAAAGATAAAGAAAATATTTCCAATTTTTGGCAATCCCTTAATTCGCTATATTTGACAGTAAAGGTTGCAGCTATACCTCTAATCCATGTAATCTAAAATAATCCAACCATGATGAAAAAATCAGCATCCTTACGACCATTCCCTTGGATCACCTTTATCCTATTACTGTTTCAATTGG
>CBDUKE010000070.1:0-16844 GCA_965367725.1 uncultured Maribacter sp.
GCAATAAAAATTATATGATATTCAGAAGGGAATACGTATCTTTAAGATAGCTATCGTAAAAAATATAAAAATGAGTTTGGCAGAGAATTTAAAGCGTTTTTTAAAGGATAAGGAAAAGGGTGACAAAACCACAGTTGCACCTGAAGGTGTATGCCCAAATTGTTGGGGGAGACAGGAATGGGGAGGTGAGTTTTATAAGCAGATTAAAGCGAGGAACATTACACCGGAATCACATACCTATACTAGTTTTATCAATGAGGTTGCCACTAAATTGGATGAAATAAAATTAAAAGAAGATACGTACGAGTGTACCACCTGCCATGTAAAGTATAAACACGATCACTAGGCGAACTGGATCAGTCAAGAACAAGGTATATTAAAAGTTCTATGGCCCATTACCCCAAAACGGGTACTTGAATGGGAAATTTTGATTCTGAACTTACGGAAACATGTTCGTGTGAGGCTAATCGCATTTTCATAAGGATTGAATTTCGCAATCCAAATAACACAAACCAACTAGAAAAAAGGAAGAAAATCCCTGTTGACTTTCTTTGAATAAATCAATAATTTTAAGGAACCACAAAAACCTTCTGATTATGGCCTATGAAAAAAATAATTATGTTGATTTTCATTGCCATTCAGCCATGAAACCTTTTGGTAAAAGCTACAATTATCCCGTTGTTGGCAAAAACAATCCAAATCGAAGAAGAACCAATAGTATTTGGAGGTATAACCCTCCCTCGTTATTGGACAAGTTTATTAATTACATCATCCATTTGACGAAATTTTCACAAGCCAATTTCACAAGTTTGGCAAATGGTGGGGTTTCTATTGTATGTGTATCCCTTTACCCCATAGAAAAGTGGTTTTTTGTAAATAAGATCAAGAATGAATTCATCAAGGATATTGCTTCCAATTTTGCCACCGGGGTGGGCAAGAAAAGGGTAGATGCCGTTCAGGCCATGACAGATTATTTCAAGGATCTTGAAATGGAATATGATTTTTACAGGCAGCTAGATGGTTTGGTAAAAAGGTTCCCGGAAGGAAAGTACAGATACAAACTAGTCCATAATTACAAGGAAATTGAGGTTATTCAGGCAGAAGACAAAGGTGACCTCAATACTATATGTGTAGTATTGTCGATTGAAGGGATGCATGTTTTGAATCAACATATAGGCAAGGCGCCTAATGAAAAAAAGTTTCTGGCAAATCTTCAAAAGATAAAAAATTGGGATACACCGCCATTTTTTGTGGCCATTGCGCACCATTTTTGGAATCATTTATGTGGTCATGCCGAAAGCTTTACCAAACTGGTAAGGAAGAAGGTAGACCAATCGGAAGGAATAGATACCGGTTTTACTGATTTGGGAATCAAGGTGGTCAAAGCATTATTGAGTACTGCCAATGGCAAACGTATTCTAATCGACTTGAAACATATGAGTGTGGTTTCAAGGGCCGATTTTTATAAGCTCATAGATAGTACGGCCAAATTCAAGAAAGTACCAATTATTGTAAGTCACGGAGCTGTCAATGGAATGAAATCTGTGAGCCTACCAAAACAAACGGGGTCTAAGGTCGCAAAGAAATTCAATCCAGTGGATATTAATTTTTTTGATACCGAAATCATAAGGATTGCAAAAAGCAAGGGCATTTTTGGATTGCAATTGGATGAACGAAGAATAGCCAGTAAGAAAACGCTTAAGAACACCAAACATTCCTCAAAACGATCCAAAATAATGCACTACAGGTCCGAGCTGTTATGGAATCAAATCCAACATATTCTGGAAGTGCTCGACAAGGAACGAATTTTTGCCTGGGATTGTATGGTCATCGGGTCCGATTTTGATGGTATCATTGACCCCTTAAACGCTTTTTGGACTTCTGAAGAGTTGCCCTTTCTAGCGGATTTTTTAGAAAGACATGCCTACAATTATATGAAAGATGCCAATTTTAAAGTGGCAGCAAACAATATAAAGGCCGATGAGATCATCGAAAGGATAATGACTTCAAATGGAAATAAATTCCTTAAACGCCATTTTAAGTGATAGGCCAATGACCAAGGTCATTTTGCCCTGTCTTATTATACTATATTTTTAGTTGCTGAAATATCATCGGAAAAGGCATAACCATGAAGAGATTTGTTCTACTATTTACAAGCTTACTTTTGTTGTGTAGTAACACTGCTACGGGCCAAAAGGACTATTTATTCCATAGGGAGCAGATGGTAAAATGGCAATTGCAGGCCAGGGATATTACAGATCTTGCCACCCTTACGGCCATGTTGAATGTACCTAGGCATGAATTTGTGCCCGAAAGCATGAAAGTACGGGCTTATACCGATGGTCCCTTACCCATTGGTAACGGCCAAACCATTTCACAGCCTTATATCGTAGCCTTCATGACCCAAGCACTCCATTTAAAAGCAGACCACCGTGTACTTGAAATAGGTACAGGGTCCGGTTACCAGGCTGCAGTACTGGCCAAAATCGTAGATTCGGTATACACCATTGAAATTGTCGAAAACTTGGCCATAGTGGCTAAAAAAAGATTGAAGGATTTGGGGTATGACAATGTGGTCGTAAAGTGGGGAGATGGTTATCACGGATTGCCAAACAAGGCCCCTTTTGACGCTATTATGGTTACTGCCGGGGCAGACTCAATTCCCCAACCCCTGATTGACCAGTTGAAGGTAGGGGGTCGAATGATCATTCCCGTGGGACCGCATAATGGCATCCGACAATTGGTGCTTGTCACCAAAAAGAAGAATAAGATCATCCAGAAAAACTTAATGCCCGTTCGTTTTGTTCCATTTACCCGAGTAAAAAGACCAATGTAAATTGAAACTTTATGGGCTGATCTTGGATGGATGTCGATTACCCATTTAAAAATAATTCCAAAAAATAAAGTTTAATGATCTTGATAGTATCGCCTTAACGGAAGCGACCAATTAAAAAATCCTAATTTTCCATATCAATATCCATGTCCAATTCCAATTCCATAGGATTACCAACAGCCACAGCCATTGTCATAGCCAATATGATCGGCGCTGGTATCTTTACAAGTCTTGGGTTTCAATTAGTGGATACTGTCAATACCTGGTCAATCACCATCTTATGGTCCCTTGGGGCCATAATGGCACTTTGTGGCGCTTTGAGCTATGCTGAACTCGGTACGTATTGGGCACGTTCTGGCGGGGAATATCATTTTCTTTCAAAGGCCTTTCATCCGTTACTGGGTTATTTATCCGGGTGGGTTTCCCTAACCATTGGATTTTCGGCCCCTATAGCCTTGTCTGGAATGGCTTTGGGGGCATATGTTGCACCCTATCTTGGTCTTACGGATTCGGTTTTGGCGGTATTTACGATTCTCGCCATCAGTTTTTTTCATTCCATTAGCATCAAAAGGAGCAGTATTCTACAAAACTCGACTACCCTGCTTAAGATTATCCTGATCCTTGTCATCATCTATTTTGGGATGACCCGAACCCCTGTTTCATCCGCATATCTTTTTGATAATAGCTGGAAACAGGAAATTATGTTGCCCGCTTTTGCGGTCTCTTTTGTTTATGTTACCTTTTCCTATTCAGGATGGAACGCCGCTGCCTATATCGTAGATGAAATAAGGGAGGTGCGTAAAAATCTGCCCAGGGCACTTCTGATAGGAACCGCTGTGGTAAGTTTACTTTATTTGTTATTGAATTTTGTATTCCTCAGACACAATCCACTGGAAGCTATTAGAGGGCAATTGGAAATAGGACAAATCAGCGCCATTTCCCTATTTGGTGAAAAAGGTGGGGAGTGGATCAGTTTTGGGATAGGCTTGATGCTCATATCGAGTATAAGTGCCATGGTATGGGCAGGGCCTAGAGTGACCCAAGTCATGGCCGAAGACCATTCCCTTTGGAGGTGGTTTGCCTTAAAAACAAAGAACAAGGTTCCCTTAAGGGCTATTTGGCTCCAAACCGCCATAACCTTGGGATTGGTGTTCACAGGAACCTTTGAACAAGTAATGATCTATAGTGGTTTTGTGTTGCAATTGTTTGCCGCTTTGGCGGTAGCCGCGGTGTTCGTGCTTAGGCGTGAGAATAAGACCAAAAGCGGATTTAGAAGTCCGTTTTTTCCCATTCCTCAAATCATTTTTTTGATATTGAGTGCCTGGGTATTGATTTATTTGGTATTCGCCCAACCCTTGGAAACCGGACTCGGTCTTCTTAATCTTGTGCTGGGTTTTCTGGTTTATAAAATGGATGGCTTCTATAGTAAAAAGAGGCATGCGGCTTAAAATCAAGCGTGACCTTATTGCTGATTTTCTATTGAGGTTAATGAAGAGAATTAACAAAATTTAAATATATAAAGTTCTCGTAAAGCACTAATTTAAAGGCATGAAACGATTGAAAAATATAATGTTACTGGGAATGGTACTAGGGCTGTTCTGGAGTTGCGGCGGAGTTAAAAGTGCCGAGTCCATAGCCTTGAAAAATCGCCAATTTGAGGCATTGAAAACATTGGTGGCTACCAATTCCTTTGTGTTTAATGCTGAAACTGCATATCCTATGTCAAGTTTTGCCGTATTGCAGGTAACCAACACATTATTAAGAAATACGGGGAATTCTGCCGGACGCATTTCATTGACAGGAAATGGTGATTATATAAAAGTAAAGGGTGATACCGTACAGGCAGAATTGGCCTATTTCGGTGAAGTACGTATTGCTGGTTCAATGAATCCAAGGGATAGCGGAATTAATTTTAATGGGGTACCCAAAACATTTGAGCTTACGGAAAACGAAAAAAAGCAAATGCTTAGATTGGAATTCAATATCAAGGAAAAAATAGAACCATATGAAGTGATCATGCATTTATATCCAAATAAACACGCAACGGTTTTTATAAACTGCATGAATCGAACTTCAATCCGCTATGACGGTACATTAAGTGCGTTTGAGGAAAGTATAAGCGCGAAGCAATAGCACTTGGTTTCATCTTGAAAGATGGGTATGTCATTGGTATTCCATTTGAAAATATGACAAATAGGTGCATAACATGATATGTGTTATCTTTGCCACTTTTTTAGTGCATGTATGAACAAAAATACTATGGATCCAAGTTCTAAAATCAGGGTTAAAAAGTCTAGACTACAACTGCTTCATCAATATTATTCCTATACCGGTTTTTATGCTTTTGTGAAATCCAGTTTGGGCAAATTAATTATACCGATTTCATTGTTTATAATCGTATTGTGGCTTGTTCACATGCTGTTAATTGATTTTAATGATTTATTCACATCGATTACAACTACCTATGACCCCTTCATTATATTAACCATTTTCTTAGCCTCTGAATCCGTATTGGGATTAATCCCTCCAGAAATTTTTATCGCTTGGGCCGATAAAACGGAGACACCTATTTTCTATTTATCCTTACTAGCTTTATTATCCTATCTCGGGGGAATATTTTCCTTTTTTGTTGGTAAGGCAATTTCAAAAATGCCGTCGGTATATGCGTATTTTGAGGTGAAAATGCAAAAGCATGTAAAGATGATGCGCAAATGGGGAGGGCTTTTAATTGTTGCGGGTGCTTTATTGCCAATTCCATTTTCGATGACAAGTATTGCTGCAGGGCTAATCCAATATAGCTTCAGAAATTATCTATTGTTCGGATTGTTGCGATTTGTACGTTTTTATCTCTATGCTTTGGTCATATTCAATGTTTTTTAAATTCCCTGCACTTCATTTACATCCGAGGTAAATCATTTCAAATAGGCTGAAAACTCCAATTCCATAGCGTTTAAAACACTAACCGAATGTATAGGCGATGATGGTAAGGTCATTGCTTATTGGAAATCAGAACCCTATTTAAAATATATATCCAATATTTCTTCATTTTTAATTGGTACGTAACACGAATTCCTCGAAAAAAAAGGTAAGGGGAAGGCCTGTGTTTGCCACAAGTAAAATTTTGAATGGCATTCAAACAATTTATAATCATTCTTGTGGCATTTGATTAAATATTTTGGTAACTTCCTTGTGCTTTATTAAATTGAATAGATTATAAACCCATAGTATACTTTTATGGAAGATAAAAATAAAAAGTCGGGAGCTAAACCGGGAAATGGCATAAGCAGAAGAAGTTTCATCAGAGGTGCCGGATTATCTACTGCTGGTAGTGTATTGTTGACAACAAATGCTTTTGCCTTAAACAATAAGGAACCACTTACGGCCGAGAATGAATTTGGACCAGATGCCATGACCATCAAAATGAAGGTAAATGGTATTACGAAGTCGCTTAGCGTTGAACCTAGAACTACATTGGCCTCTGCCTTAAGAGATCATTTGGAGCTTACGGGAACCAAGGTCGTTTGTGATCGGGGCTCATGCTCGGCATGTACCGTATATTTGGATGGTAAACCCGTGAATTCCTGTATGCTGTCTGTTTTTGATGTGGGTGATAAAGAAGTCACCACCATTGAAGGAATTGCTAAAAATGGTGAGTTGCATCCTGTGCAGCAAGCTTTTATAGAACATGATGCTTCCCAGTGTGGGTATTGTACCCCAGGGATGGTCATGTCTTGTGTTCACCTTGTGGATAACAACTCCGACCTCAATTTAGAAGACGTAAAAAATGCCACGCGAGGCAACCTTTGCCGCTGTGGAACCCACCCCCATGTATTTAAGGCTACTTTGGACGCATCAAAAAAAATGATATAAGATGGATACTAGAAAAGAAAAATTCCCATACGGTATTCCTGGACACAATTTAAGTGAAATAGAAAGGGAAATCCCTATTGAAGAGCCGCCAGTATGGCCTGTCAATGATAAGTTGAAAATCATTGGAAAAAGGGTGACAAGAATTGATGCCCTGGATAAAGTGACCGGTAAAGCAAAGTTCACCTCTGATATGAAATTGCCAGGTATGCTTTATGCGAAGATGCTGCGATCAAATGTGCCCCACGCTACCATCACATCAATCGATATCTCAAAAGCGAAAAGTTTAGCTGGCGTACATGCCATCCATCTCATAGAGAATGTCCAGAAAGAAGGCGAAGAAAATAAGAATGGTAAATATCCAATGGTAAAGTATGTAGGCCAACCCCTAGGTGGTATCGCAGCAGAAAGCCTGGAGATTGCCAAAGATGCGCTTAAGTTGATCAAGGTGAACTATGAGCAGAAGCCCTTTGTCATAGATATTGAAACTGCCATGGAAATAGGCGCACCTATAGTTTTTGATGCACCCATTACCCAACAACAAGATGGTGGGGATGTAGGGGAAACGCATGATGGGAGCAAAGGCATAGGTAATGTCAGGGGACCATCAACCAGTAGTTTTTTTGGTGGACCAAGAGGTGATCTTGCAAAAGGTTTTGAAGAAGCCGATGTGGTGGTCGAAAATACATATCGCACCCAAGTGCAGACCCATATGCCTTTAGAGACACATGGCGTTGTGGTCGACTGGAATTCTGACGTTATGATGGTTTATGCATCTACGCAAAATACAGCTGGAGTAAGAAATGAGATGGCGAGTGTCTTCAATTTGCCAAAAAGTAAAGTACGGGTATTCTGCGATTTTATGGGCGGCGGATTTGGGGCCAAACATAGCGCCGGAAGTTTTGGACCTATGGCTGCGAATCTTGCCAAAAAATCCGGAAGACCAGTTTGGCTAATGATGGATCGAAAAGAAGAACACCATTCTGAGGGGAATCGTCCTAATTCAATTCAATATCTAAAAATAGGAGCGAAGAAAGATGGCACCTTGACTGGTATTCAACAACGTTCCCATGGAACAGCAGGTGTAGCCCTTGGAGCCGGCGTAGGTCGGATTGCACAGGTCCTATACCCTTGTCCCAATTTTGCCACCGAACAATATGATGTATTGACCAATGCGGGTCCTGGAGCTGCATGGCGTGCACCTGGTAATGTTCAAGGAGCTTTTGGACTGGAACAGGCTATTGACGAATTAGCGGAAAAATTGAATATGGATCCATTAACCTATAGGGACCATATTGATAAAAGCGAAGTGAGAAAAGTAGAGCGCCAACGTGGAGCAAAACTTTTTGATTGGTCACGACGTAAACCGGCAGGCAGCGGTAAAGGCACAGTAAAAAAAGGACTAGGAGTAGGTCAATCCACTTGGCCGCGATTTGTAACGCTCGATTCTTCTGTGGAAGTCAAAATACATAACGATGGAGGGGTTGAAATACGATCTAGCGTCCAGGATATAGGCACAGGGACCAAAACCATTCTTGCCCAAGTCGTTGCTGAGGAATTAGGCCTTCAGGTGAATGATATAACAGTTAATATCGGGGATACATTTTTCCCTGTCGGTCCAGGTTCTGGTGGAAGTGTGGTAACAGGTTCTATTACCCCGCCAGCCCGTAATGCTACTTTTGAAGCAAAAACAGCATTGTTGAAGCTTGTTGCCAAAAAATGGGAAACAGATTCCTCGTCATTGTTTATCGAAGACGGTATGGTTGGTCATAAAAAAGATGCCAGTCTAAAAATGGCATTTAAAGAGGCGACCAAATTAATGCGGACAAGCCAAATCAGCAAAACTGCAAGTCGTTCAGATGACTATGGCGGCTTTCAACAACCTTGGGGCTTGGCCTTTGGTGATTTGGGATCTGTTCAGTTCGCTGAAGTCAGTGTCAATACCGATACAGGTTTTGTTAAGGTAGATAAGATAGTAGCAGCGCACAGTTGTGGGAGACCACTTAATCTAGGGCAATTGGAAAGTCAGATCAATGGAGGTATCATCCAAGGCTTATCTTATGCTTTATATGAAAATAGGGTCATGGACAAGGGTACAGGGCATATGATGAATGCCAATGTAGACCAATATAAAGTACCATTCTCTATGGAAATCCCTGAGATTGAAACGCTCATTGTGGAAGAATATTCAGCACTTTCCTCAACAGATGCCTATGGTATAGGGGAACCTGCGAATATTGCAACGGCAGCTGCTATTGCCAATGCCGTTTACAATGCTATTGGGGTTCGGATTTATGAAATACCCATTACGCCATCAAGCATACTTAAAGCATTAAATAAAGTCTCATAAAAATAAAGACATGAATAAATTTAGTTGGTACGAAGCGAAATCTGTTGAAGATGCTCTTGAGCAAGTTAGTTCTACTGTATCTGAAGAGTTATATCAGCAAACAAATAATGCTTCAGTTTTTAAATCCGGGGGCATAGATGTGTTCGATTGGGTAAAAGAAGGATTGCTTCAACCTGAAAAAATCGTCAATATTCGAAATATTCCTGGTCTTGATAAAATCAGTTATGACAATAAAAAGGGTTTGAGCATAGGATCCAATGTGACCTTGGCGGAAATTGCGTCAAATCCCGAAATAAAGAACAATTATTTGGCACTCCATCAAGCAGTGAACCATGCTGCCACTCCCCAATTACGAAATATTTCAACCTTGGGAGGTAATATCGCCCAGCGCAACCGATGCTGGTATTTTCGTTCTGCCGATCATGACTGCTTCCGTAAAGGGGGCGATCGTTGTTTTGCCCGTCATTCCGAGAACGGCGAAAATGAAAATCACGCGATTATCGATAATGGTTCTTGTGTAAGTATCCATGCTTCTTCTATATCGACTGCACTTATGGCTTTTAATGCCACTGTGGTTATTGTTAATAGTGAGGGCAAAAAGAAAAACGTCAGTATGGATGAATTTTTCGTTACTGCTGCTAAGGATATAGCTATGGAAAACATCCTTGGGGCAAAGGAACTCATCACTGAAATAATCCTTCCGGCTCCCGCAAAAAATACCAAGAGTGCCTATATTAAGCAAGTAGCCCGTGAATCGTATGACTGGTCATTGGGGGATGTTGCAGTAGTTCTTGAGGTTTCCGGGAATAATACCTGTCGTTCTGCGAGTATTGTTTTAGGGGCCGCCGCTCCTGTACCATATCGGTCTATGGAAGCGCAAAAAGCTATTGAAGATAAGCCAATAAATAATGAAAATGCCTTGGCGGCGGCAAAAGCTGCGATGACCATAGCACGGCCATTGGCAAAAAATGGGTATAAGGTACCGCTATTTGTAGCTACCATTAAACAAGCTATTTTAGAAATTTCTTAGCTATGGAAGACAATAAACCCAAAAATAACATCTGCAAATTTCTACGTGCTAGAAACCCATATGGAATGATGGAGGGAGGAGATCATCCTTGGCTTTTATTGGATGATGCCAATACCATATGCTGGTGTATTACATCTGCGGGAGCCATGGGCCCCGATGACGGCTTGGTATCCCCAATGAGCTGTACGAAAGGCCGAAGCTGTTTCGTATCTGGGGATAATGACGTTTTGTAATCAGGCTGCCTATTTGCAAGAGGAACAACAACTGTAAGCAGTTGCTTGTTTTGTGCAAGGGTTCGATCAATTCCTTTATTTCATCATCACTTTCATACAGCTAAGTCCATTCTTTTCAAGAGGTTCTTAAATCTTGGCTCATCCCGTAAAAAGTCAAAAAGAGGGTCTACACTAATATAAGGCATATTGCTGTCATGTTCTTCAAATGCTTTTTCTAGCCATTCCAAGGCCTCTTCTTTCATCCCAGCACGGCAATAAAGTGTAAATATTTGCCATGAAGGAAAGTAGATCGTATCACGATTGGAAATCATCTTCTCGGCAGTACGTTGCATGGCCAAATGGTAGCCTCCTTCTTCAAATCCTTTTTCAAGGGCGTTCAAGGCCAACTCATTTTCCCTCAATATGTATATTTTTTTTGCAATATCAAGCGCCTTCTGCCAGTCGCCCAATTCATGATAGACCGCCCAAAGCGCAGGGAGGGCAATGCCCTGTTCCGGTTCTATATCATATAGTTTTAGCAACAATTCCAAAGCTTCATTATACTTACCGGCATTTTTAAGTGCTTGTCCATGAATAGACATATATAATGTATTAAACGGATCTAATTGCATAGCAAGCTCACTATGTGGGAGTCCTTTATCGGGATTGCCCATTATTGCCAGAAAATGTGAGTAATAGGCCTGTGAAAAGGCATAATTCGGATTTAACTCCAGTGCCTTTAAAAACTCTTGTTCAGCTTTTTTCCAATTCCACTCACCCCAAGTATATTTGGTGGCCATGCGGGCATGAATTTCTACCAGTGTACTGTCTAACATCAGGGCTTTTTTTTGTGCAGCTTCGGCTTTTTCGAACACTTCGCTATAGGGTAAAAACCCATGTTGCATATATGCTCCCCAAGTTCTGGAAATACCCATGTAAGCAAGGGCATAATTTGGGTCAATTTCACGTGACAATTGAAAATAATCCATAGCACGGTCAAGGTCTGGTTTTGTCCCCAACTCCCAGTAGGCCATGCCCCTTAGGTAGGCTTCGTAAGCATCCGGGTCTATGGGCTTTATGGCTTCAGCTAACAATTGCTCTTCCTGAGGAGTCAGATTTATATTGATTTGCTGGGAGATTTCTTTTGCCATTTTCTTGGTAAGGTTCGATAACTGTCCTTTCTCAATATTGAAATCGTGTACCCATAACTGCTTCTCCTCAGGAAAGGCACTTACCAATTTTACCTGAATACAAATAATGTCACCGTAGCAAGACACCGAAGTTTCCACAGCTGCATCGATATTGAGCTCTGTGGCAATTTGAGGAATCGATTTTTCTATGTTGCGATAGGCATTGGCAGTTTGTTTGGAAGGGACCCTCAAGCCACTTATTTTTCCAACATCCCCAATTAAAGCATCATGTATACCTTCGACAACATAATTAAGTGAGTCATCGCCGGTATAATTGTCAAAGGGCAAAATCAGCAAGGATGAAATCCCAGCAGAATCAGTTTTAAAGTAACTTCGAATCCAAGGCCCATTTGCCATAACCAAAAGCAACAGAATGATGTAGGTGTAAACTGATGTGATAAGCCTATAAAACAAGGTTTTCCCTTTTAGTTGCTCTATTTTAGAAGCAGAAGGGACTGGTAGTCCGTCTTCGATAATGCAATAGGTATTTACTGGATAATCAACATTCTTTAATTTGATTTGTCCCAGATATTTTGTGTTAACAGCGTTTTTGGCCCGAATGGACTTTTGGATAGATCCAGATATATAAATACCTCCAGGGTCTGCAACCGATTGTAATCGCGAGGCGATATTTACACCGTCACCGAAAATATCTTCATGATCAAAAGTGATATCGCCAAGATGTAATCCGATCCGAATTTTCTCTTTGATTTGCTGTCTTGCCTGTTTTTGAATTTCGATAGCGCATAATACCGAATCAATGGCAGTATCAAATTGGGCGAGCATACCATCGCCCATTTCTTTGATAAGTTTACCATTGAATTGATTGATGCTTTTGATATGAATGTCCCGGCTTTTACCTAATACTTCAAATGCCTTATCCTCGTCCGACCCCATCAAGGCAGTGTAACCGACAATATCGGTGAACATTATTGCGGCCAGTTTTTTAGTAGCAGTCATTGGAGACTTATCTTATTAGGTGGTCAAATCGCAATTATGGGCTGTACAATCGATTGAATATAATGAATAAGAAGCAAATATGCCATGATTCTTATCACTTCTAAACTACTTTAGGGTAGCATAATCATAAATTTGCGAAAGAGTTAAATATCAGTATTATATATCCCATTCAGTAAAATGTATAATTTTAGGCTTTGATATCACTTTGATTTTGTATTATGAAAATCTAAGTATATTAAAAAATAAAAGCATATTGAAACGATTTCTAAAATATCTAAAGCGAATGATCATATCATTACTTCTCCTCATTGGTGCATTGGTAGCAGTTTACTTGCTATTTGTAACATTTTATCCTTCGTTTGGTGGTGATGTTACCAAAGAGAGAAAATTGAACTATGCTACCTCCTTACAATTCGAAAACGGAAAATTTGTGAATACCAAGCGGGTAAATATGGATTTGGGTTTTTCTGAAACGCTTTCGCTGGCGAGAAAATTCTTCTTTACCAAAGTAGAAAACGGTCGTCCGAAACAAGATATCCAGGTTACTAAAATAGACTCTTCATCCATTGCAAATTACAACAGTCCGACGCGATTTGTTTGGTTTGGCCATTCCTCGTTTTTGCTGCAGATGAATCACAAGAACATTTTGATAGACCCGATGTTCAGTACTGTTCCCGCACCACATTCGTTGTTGGGTGCCAAGCGATTTAGTTCAGAATTGCCTATTGAAGTTAAAAAGCTTCCGAAAATTGATGCCGTATTGATCTCTCATGACCATTACGATCATTTAGACTATGAATCAATCCAGTTGTTGATGGATAGGGTAACCAAGTTCTATACGCCTTTGGGCGTTGGCGCCCATTTAGAAGCCTGGGGAGTTTCTAAAGACCGTATTGTAGAGTTGGATTGGTGGCAAGAAACCAAATTTGATGAGTTAACATTTGTCAATACGCCAGCGCGTCATTTTTCTGGTCGTAAATTTTCTAACCGTCAAAGTACGTTATGGAGTTCCTGGGTAATTAAATCCGATACCGAAAACATCTTCTTCAGTGGTGATAGCGGTTACGATGTTCATTTTAAAGAAATAGGAGCCAAATATGGCCCGTTTGATTTTGCGATGATGGAATGCGGACAATACAACAAAATGTGGCCGGATATCCATATGTTTCCTGAAGAAACCGCACAAGCAGGCATTGATTTACAAGCCAAAAAAATAATGCCTATTCACTGGGGAGCCTTCAAATTGGCGATGCATTCCTGGACTGATCCTGTAGAGCGTGTAACGATAAAAGCAAATGAATTGAATCTGCCCGTGATTACCCCAAAAATTGGAGAGGCATTTTTATTGGGTGATGCCGTTATAAATCATCAAGATTGGTGGAAAAACCAAGAGTAAGAAAAGGTCCGTTCGATATAGGCTTGTCGAAGTGTAGCAGGGAAGTAGAATGCCTGCCTGCAGGTAGGAGTCTATAATTAATTAAATTTGAAATGGGTGCTACTCAAACCACCATGCAATAATCCGACTTTTTTTATTCCCCTGTGCCATAGGGATGATATGGTAGTTCGCTTTTGCTTTTTTTAGTTGTTTTTCAATCTTGGGGAGGTTGTCTTCTTTGGCGACCAGACTAGTAAATACCTTCACCTGATTTTTAAATAGTACACTCTCCTTTATTAACCTTTTAATAAAGAGCGCTTCTCCGCCATTGCACCAGAGTTCGTTTGCTTGTCCCTCAAAATTAAGCGAGAATTCTTGTTTATCCGTTGCTCCTCCTAAATTCTTAAGTTTTCTAAGGGACCCTTTTAAGGCTTCTTCCCTAGAGCTATGAAAAGGCGGATTACATATCGTAAAATCAAATCGTTCATCTGATTGCATCATATTCTTAAAAAGATAACTTTTATCCCCCTGGTGTCGTAGCTCAACTTTATCTAGTAACCCTCTGGTATGCAGCATATTCGTTTTGGCTATTTCTATCGCTTTCGCGTCACTTTCTGTGCCAACCATGGTCCAGTTGAAATGTTGCGCACCCAGAATGCAATAGATTCCGTTGGCACCAGTACCTATATCCAACCCTCGTAATTCAGAATCTACATTGAGGCTCAATTTTTCTGAAAGAAAATCGCGTACATGCAACAGATAATCCAACCGTCCGGGAATAGGAGGGATGAGATACCCTGTTGGCAAATGATAGTCGTCTAGCTTAAAATCGGCAAGTAGCATCGCTTTATTCAATGCATATACCGCGCTTGAAGAACTAAAATCGATTGTCTCCTCACCAGAGGGATTTAAAACGATATTTGCTTGCAAGGTGGGATAGTGTTTGGCTAATCTTTGAAGATCATAGCGTTCTCCATATGGGTTTTGTAGGTGCATGGCGGTAAAGGTATGGGATTTCAGGTTAATTATTTATTCAAAAAATGTACCCAAAAAAACCTTCTAAAAAGCTTATGACATCGATCCCGAGATTCGGGAGAGATGTATGAATGCCTTATTGGAATATATAGCTAGCTATGGATAAATCCTGTGTCCTTCGAAGCTTTGGCGAAAAAGTGGTCTGTGGATTAAATATCGGTATTGGGAGAATCATGGAATTATTGTAAATTCATACAACTATTAATCATATCCCAGCATGAAATACCATCGGATTATTTTTGCCTTTTTGCTTACCGCGATGATGGCTTGCAACTCAAGCACCAAACAAAAAAAAGAAGAAAAAACGCTAGCAGAGAAAGCAATCCCCAAGGTAGTTACCGCCGATATAGAGGCTGGTATTAAAGCCAATATCGCCAAAAAGGTAGAAGAAGGGGGTGGGTATTTTAACATGACTTCAGAAGGGAAGGAACTGCGTCTGCAATTGGTACGCGTACATACCGAATACCTATCAAATTTGGGTCCTCGACGTCATTTTGCGTGTGTTGATTTGGCCGATGTGAGTGGTGATGTATATGATGTTGATTTTTTCTTGGAAGGAGATCCTGGTAGCATGGCCGTGACCGAAACCACCTTGCATAAGCTGAATGGTAAACCTTTTTACACCTGGAAACAACGTAAAGACAAGACATGGTATAGAAAGCCCGTCGAAAACGCATCATCAGATTTGCTTGGAGTCATCGAAGGAGAAGACAAATTTGAATTTAGTTATGAGGTTACCCTGCCGGAAATTACAGCATCGGCGCAACTATGGATTCCTGTTCCGCAGAGCGATCGCTTTCAAACTGTTGAATTACTAGCTATACATTCTCCCGTCGAACATCAGATACTCAAAGAGAAGAACTACGGTAATTCCATATTATATGTTGAACTTTCTCCTGAACATAGTGGACAGCAACTAGAGCTTGTTTACGATGTTGAAAGGCAAGAGAAAAAGCCCTATGAAGAAGATTCATCGCCTACTAGATATCTAAATGCCAATATACTGATGCCTGTCGGAGACCGATTTCAAATCCTTGCAGATTCCATTATTGGGAATAAAAGCAGCGGAGGTCCGCTCATGCAGGCAAGGGCCTTATATGATTACATCATTGACAATATGCGTTACATAAAGGCAGGGAAATATGGCACAGGTGATGCTGTTTACGCCTGCGATGCGCTAACTGGCAACTGTACCGAGTTTCATTCTTTGTTCATTTCCTTGGCTAGATCCGCAGGAATACCATCAAGATTTGCTGTAGGGGCTTCCATTCCATCTGATCGTGACGAAGGAGGGATTGATGGCTATCACTGTTGGGCAGAGTTTTATGCCGAGGGTAAATGGTGGCCTGTCGATATCAGCGAAGCCAATAAATATACGGCGCTCGCCACGTATTACTTTGGAAGGCATCCGGCAAATCGCATTGAATTCAGTCGAGGACGGGATCTTCAAGTAGACCCCGGCCCATTTTCCGGACCAATCAATTTTCTCGCATATCCGGTCATGGAAATAGGAAAAACCCCAGCTTTCCCAAAAACATTTTTTTCATTTCGCAGGAAGGGGGATCAAGAAACCTCAAAAAATATGGTAAGTCTACCCTGATACGGAATCCTTGGCGGGATGTTCCTCACCTTCTTTAGCGGGATGCTCTTCTCCTTCTGGATGTTCTTCTTCAGTATTAGCGGGATGCTCTTCAGTGGCGGACCCTTCTTCTGTAGGATGTTCTTCGCTTTCAGGATGCTCTCCCGCCTGTTCAGTGCTTTCTTTTTTCTTTTGTTCCCTACAAGAAGTCAATGAGCTTGCGCCAATAAAGCCAAATAAAAGCATTACCAGAGTTGCGTATTTAAGTTTTTTCAATCGGTTCATAATACCAGTGTTTTATTAATTAAATAATCAAGTAGAACGGTTGTTTCGTACTAGATTCTTTTAAATATAGCAAATTTTACACGAACCCCATTGACTAACCCAAAATTTATAAAGCTTCAAAGATAAAC
>CBDUKE010000071.1:0-16837 GCA_965367725.1 uncultured Maribacter sp.
TTTATTCTTTCTCGGAATCTATTCCCTCCAAAGAATTGTCTTTACCCAAATTTTCTTTTAGGGGATCAGTAGTATCAAGGGTGTCTTCCAACTTTAAATTCCCAGTTTTGGCCCTGAGTATATCCTCAGCTTCGTTCCTCGCCAAAAGTTCCTCATCAATTTCATCGAGCATAGTTCCCATCTTTTTTCCCTCCTTGATCATGGCCCACGTCATGATCAAACTAGTGCCTATAATGACAAATAACAATATCCCCGATTCAAAAGTGGCCACTTGTGCCTCTTTCGGTATGGCGTAAAATAATAACACAGTAATCAATCCACGAGGAGCGATAAACAATTGCGGCATAAGATCACTGCCAAAAAATATTCGAAGTATTACAAATCGTATGGCATAAATTGAGGCAATGATCAAAACACTGATTAAGGCGACACTTAAACTTGCCAAAGATGCCATAACAATGGTAATCCCGAAAATCACAAAGAAAAAGGTTCGTACAATAAAAGCGGTTTCCATGGTGATAATATGGAGCTCATGGTAAATTTGATTTACTTTTTCGTTTTCTAAAAAAGTGGATAACTTACCAGGGAAGAACAGTTTTACATTCGCAATGACCAATCCAAAGATTAAAATAATAATCAATGAAGAAAGATGGAATTTTTTTCCAATAGCATATAATAAAAGGAGTACAGCGATCAAAAGAAATAATTTCGCTTGGCTCTTGATGCGTTGAAAAATCAATATTATCGCATAACTGGCCACTAAGGCAATGACAACGGTAATCAAAAGATTAATTGCAAAACCGGTAACTCCGGTGTCCTCAGCAGGGTTCAATCCGCCGATTAAAAAGTAGAACATCATGATTCCCATAATATCAGAAAAAGTGCTTTCATAAATGTGGAACTCCTTTTTTGTTTCTGAGAGTCCGCTTACACTGGGAATAATGATGGCGCTTGATAAAATAGACAATGGTGTTGCATACAGCCAAGCGGATTGCATGGTCATTTCAGGAATGAATTGGTATAAAATAAGTGCCGCTACCCATGCAGAACCAACAAGTCCGATCAAGGCGATGGCCATCGCCTTTAAAATTGGAATTATTTTTTCTTTTTTAAGTTCAAGTTCCAATGCGGCTTCAAGCACAATCATAATCAAACCTACAATGCCCAAAACTTCAAGGGCCCCTTCAAATTCTGGCTTCTCGGGCACAAAATAGCCCAATGCATACTGCAGGATAATCCCTAAGGCAATCAGCATCAATACTGATGGGATATTGGTTTTTTTTGATAGCCCATTGAACCAAAACGAAAGAATTACTATGAGCGAGGCTTCAATGATGACGTTATACGAGGAGAAAATTTCCATAATTTTTTGGTTGTTTGTCTTAATGATTAAAATTAGTATTTAATTATAACTTTTCACTTACATAAATATTTATAGTTCACATCGTGTAAATTAGCTTGTTGAAGAAAGCAAAATGTTGTATATTTGCATCACTGAAAGGATATTTAGGTATTCATGAGGGGACAATTTGTCCCCTCTTTTGTTAGTAAAACTTTATTTTGCCTAGTCTGAAAGAAACAAAATAACAAGTTGAACTAATTCCGCCTAAGGGCGGAAACTTTTGAAACTATTGGATCAAATTGATTTAAGGTATCATTATTTCAGGAAATTGTATAGTTATGTTGAAGGACAAAGTTAAAGCCCTATTGAACGAGGCCCTAGACCAGGATAAATCACTGTTTTTGATTGATTTTAGCATGGGTACAGATAATAGTATTCATGTTGTGTTGGATGGTGATAATGGAGTTAGCGTTCAGGATTGTATGAAGGTAAGCCGAGCTATTGAACATAACTTGGATAGGGAAGAAGAAGATTTTTCGTTGACTGTGACTTCTGCAGGAGCCGGATCACCGATGGTTGATCCCAGGCAGTATAAAAAGAATGTTGGCAGAAAAGTAAAAATACAGACATCGGAAGATGTTTATGAAGGAAATCTTACCGATGCCAATGAAAATGGGATTGTTTTGGAATGGAAAACAAGGGAACCCAAACCCGTAGGAAAAGGGAAGACCACTGTTCAGAAAAAAAAGGAAATTACCTTTTCTGATATAAAGGAAGCAAAAGTTATATTAAAATTTTAATAGTAGTACAAAGATGGAAAATATTGCGCTGATTGAATCTTTCTCGGAATTTAAAGATGATAAATTCATAGACAGGGTAACGCTAATGGCGATTTTGGAAGATGTTTTTAGGAACGCGCTTAAAAAGAAATTCGGCTCTGATGAGAATTTCGATATAATCATCAACCCAGATAAGGGCGATTTGGAAATTTGGAGAAACAGGATCGTTGTTGAAGACGGCATGGTTGAGGAACCCAATGAGGAGATTTCACTTTCCGAAGCACAGAAAATTGAACCTGATTTTGAAGTTGGTGAAGATGTGTCCGAAGAAGTTAAATTGATTAATTTAGGAAGAAGGGCGATTTTGGCATTGCGTCAAAACCTTATTTCTAAAATACATGAGCATGATAATACTACGATTTACAAGCAGTTTAAAGACCTAGAGGGAGAAATTTACACCGCTGAGGTTCATCATATAAGACATAAAGCGATTATTTTATTGGATGATGAAGGTAACGAGATTATCTTACCAAAAGACAGACAGATCCCTTCTGATTTTTTCAGAAAAGGAGATAATGTAAGAGGTGTTATAGAAAGCGTTGAACTTAAAGGGAACAAACCTTCCATAATAATGTCTAGAAGCTCGCCGCGCTTTTTGGAACAACTTTTTTTCCAGGAAATTCCAGAGGTTTTTGATGGGCTGATAACCATCAAAAAAGCTGTTCGTATTCCTGGGGAAAAGGCAAAAGTAGCTGTGGATTCTTATGATGATCGTATTGATCCAGTTGGTGCCTGTGTAGGTATGAAAGGGTCTCGTATTCATGGTATTGTTAGGGAACTGGGTAATGAAAATATTGATGTTATCAACTGGACGAGCAATCCTCAGTTATTGGTAACGAGGGCTTTGAGCCCTGCAAGGGTTTCATCGGTTAAATTGAATGATGAGAAAATGACGGCACAGGTTTATTTAAGACCTGAGGAAGTTTCCAAAGCAATTGGTAGGGGAGGGCATAACATTAGGTTGGCTGGCCAACTTACTGGTTATGAAATAGATGTATTCCGTGAAGGTGTTGAAGAAGATGTAGAATTAACTGAATTCTCTGATGAAATCGATGCTTGGATCATCGAAGAGTTCAAGAAAATAGGTATGGATACCGCAAGAAGTGTATTGGAACAGGATATTGATGATCTTGTGAAAAGAACCGATTTGGAAGAGGAAACGATTTCAGAAGTTGTGCGTATACTAAAAGAAGAATTAGAAGATTAGCTATATATTAGCAGCAGTTTATTGAATTAGGAATTAGTATTTATGGCAGATAATGCAACAATAAGGCTCAATAAAGTTCTAAGGGAACTCAATATTTCTTTGGACAGGGCGGTTGATTTTCTCAAGTCAGAAGGACATGACATTGAGGCAAGACCCACCACGAAAATATCTGAAGATGTGCATCAAGTGCTCTTGGATGAGTTCCAGACGGATATGAGCAAGAAAGTTGCCTCCCAGGAAGTTGGTGAAGAAAAGCGTAAGGAGAAAGAAGCTATTAGATTGCAGTTAGAGCAAGAGCAGGAAGAGCGGAGAATAGCCCGCGAAAAAAGAGCAGAATCCGCAGGACGTATTATAAAAGCCAAAGCGGAACTGGCAGGTCCTAAAACTGTTGGTAAGATTGATCTTGAGCCAAAGAAAAAAGCCAAAGCGGTTGTTGAAGAGAAAAAGGTAGAGAAAAAGGTAGAAGAGGTAAAGGAAGAGGTTCCTCCGGCTGAAAAAATTGAGAAGGTAGAAGCCCCAAAAGAAGTAGCCCCAAAAGAAGAAACGCCTAAGGAAGTAAAGCCAGAGGAAAGCGCTGCTGATGTCGTGGAGAAACCAAAGCAAGATGAGAAGATAACCACTCAATACAAGAAACTCTCGGGTCCTAAGATTTTGGGTGACAAGATTGACCTAAGTAAATTCAAAAAGCCAAAGAAAAAGAAAGAAGAACCAAAATCCGCTTCAGATAATGCGGACAGAAAGAAAAGAAGAAAAAGAATAGTAAGTGGACCAGGAAGTGGTCAAGCTAGGAGTGCCCCGGCAAGAGGTGGTGGTCCAGGAGCAAGAAAAGGAGGAAAACGATTTGCAACGGTAAATAAAGTTGAGCCAACTGAAGAAGATGTTCAAAAGCAAGTCAGGGAAACCCTTGAAAAACTGCAAGGTAAATCCAAAAAAGGAAAAGGCGCAAAATATCGTAGAGATAAGAGAGATCAACACCGCCAACAGACAGAAGCTGACCTTGAGCTCCAAGAAATTGAGAGCAAAACTTTAAAAGTTACTGAATTTGTTACAGCGAACGAAGTTGCAACCATGATGAACGTTGGTACAACAGAAATTATTTCGGCTTGTATGTCTTTGGGTATTATGGTGACCATGAACCAGAGATTGGATGCAGAAACACTATCAATTGTGGCTGATGAGTTCGGATATGAAGTGGAATTTGTAACTGCTGATATTGAAGAAAGTATCGTAGAAGAAATTGACGCTCCAGAAGATTTATTGCCAAGAGCACCAATTGTTACTGTTATGGGCCATGTTGATCACGGTAAAACATCTTTACTCGATTACATTCGAGAAGAGAATGTGATAGCTGGTGAAAGTGGAGGTATAACACAGCATATTGGAGCATACGGTGTAACATTGGCAGATGGTCAAAAAATCTCATTTCTAGATACACCGGGTCACGAAGCCTTTACTGCGATGCGTGCGCGTGGGGCGCAAGTCACTGATATTGCTATAATTGTGGTAGCCGCTGATGACGATATTATGCCGCAAACCAAGGAGGCTATTAGTCATGCCCAAGCAGCTAATGTGCCCATTGTATTTGCTATAAATAAAATAGATAGACCTACGGCGAATCCAGAGAAGATTAAAGAAGGTCTGGCGCAAATGAATTTGTTGGTCGAAGACTGGGGTGGAAAAATACAGTCCCATGATATTTCAGCCAAAACAGGTGAGGGTGTCAAGGAATTATTGGAAAAAGTATTGCTTGAAGCGGAACTTCTTGAGCTGAAAGCTAATCCTAATAAATTAGCTTCGGGTACAGTAATCGAAGCATTTTTGGATAAGGGTAAAGGTTATGTGTCAACAATTTTAGTGCAGGCAGGTACCTTGAAAATTGGGGATTACGTACTTGCAGGTACTTGTAGTGGCAAAGTAAAGGCCATGCATGATGAAAGAGGTAAGGAAATCAGCGAGGTTGGTCCTTCAAGACCCATCTCTATTCTTGGTTTGGATGGAGCTCCACAAGCAGGCGATAAATTCAATGTATTGGAAGATGAGCGTGAGGCTAAACAAATTGCGACTAGAAGATCACAGTTGCAAAGAGAACAATCTGTAAGAACGCAGCGACATATTACCTTGGATGAAATAGGAAGACGTATTGCTTTAGGGGACTTTAAGGAATTGAACATCATCCTGAAAGGTGATGTTGATGGTTCTGTTGAGGCTTTGACAGATTCATTCCAGAAATTATCCACAGAAGAAATTCAAGTGAATATTATTCATAAAGGAGTTGGTCCTATAACAGAATCAGATGTTCTTTTGGCTTCAGCTTCAGATGCGGTCATCATTGGCTTCAACGTTAGACCTATGGGCAATGCCAGAATGGTTGCCGATAAAGAAGAGATTGATATTAGAATGTATTCTATAATCTATGACGCTATCAACGACCTTAAAGATGCGATGGAAGGCATGCTTTCTCCGGAGATGAAAGAAGAGATAACGGGTACTGCAGAAATTCGAGAGACATTTAAAATATCCAAAGTTGGTACTATTGCAGGTTGTATGGTAACTACTGGAAAGTTATTCCGTAATTCCAATATTAGATTAATTCGCGATGGTGTAGTAATATATACCGGTGAATTGGCATCCTTAAAACGTTTCAAGGACGATGTTAAAGAAGTGGCTAAAGGATATGATTGCGGTCTTCAGGTTAAAAACTACAATGATATCAAGGAATTGGATATCGTAGAAGCCTTCCAGGAAATAGCAGTTAAAAAGAAATTAAAATCAAAATAATCCAGTTCAGCATTGAACAGAAAAAATCGACTTACTCAAGTCGATTTTTTTGGTTTTAATAACATCGCTTCAGGGTATTTTATCCTGACTTCCTTGAATTTACGTTCGGCTTCAAGTTTGGTTTTAAAACGACCTACTCGTACGCGATAGGTTGGTGAATCAAAGTCAATTTTTGAAGATAATCCAGGAAAATCCATTTCAACATTTTCTTTGATACTTTGTGCTTTAGCATAAGAACCAAAGCCAACTTGTATTCTATAGTATTCATGACTTTCGTTGGATGATTTGTAAATATTCAACAAATCGGCAATTTTATTATCTTGTTGTATGTTAACTTCTCCCTTTTGTGCGGATCCAATCACGACTGAAAAGGTGGTTACTGCTATAATTACTAGTAATTTCATGATTTATTCATTGTGATATATGTTCATTTTTACAAAAGTAAATTTTTATATACTATTCAAAACTTTTGTTCCTTATTTAGAATAGTTATAAATTAAAATTATCAATACCTTAACGTTTTGCAAATAAAGTCTAATCCTTATTTTTGCCTTCGATTCAGGTACGGTCAAAAGAATGTGTTTACCCCTAGGATAGTAATAACCGTGCCAAAAATTTCGATTGAAATATTCTATATATGAAAAAGGTAACATACCGCAATCAAATTTCTAAAGTTTTAGGTATCAGTCTAGTAGTTTTCCTACTTTTTTCCATTTCTCTATTTGCGCAGGATGAAGCGACTACTGCTGGTGATGCTGTAAAAGGTAAGGCGCTTTTTAACCAAAACTGTGCAGCCTGTCACTCCTTAAATCGAAAAATGACCGGTCCGGCATTGGCCAATGTTGAATCACGTCTTGCTGAGGATGAAGGTTTGGATCGTGAATGGTTAAACGCTTGGATTAAGAATAGCAATGGGTTGATTAGTTCAGGAGATGCTTATGCCGTAAAAATATATAATGAATATAATCAAGCGGCGATGACCGCTTTTCCAACTTTGTCCAACACTGACATTGATGATATATTAGCCTATACCGCTGCCCCTGCACCAGCACCAGTTGTTGCTGCCGATACAGCAGTCGGAGAAGCTGGGTCTACTAAATCTACAGGTATTTCCAACGAATTGATTTTAGGAGCCCTTGCTATAATCTTTGGGTTGCTGATAATGATGTTGATTTTAGTGCAAAAAACATTAAAGCGAATAGCCGAAGCCAATGGCGTTGATTTAGAGCGAGCAAAAGTTAAGAAAGGTTTGCCTCTATGGAAGGCATTTGCGCAAAACCAATTTTTGGTCTTGGTATCTGCCATTTTCCTATTGTTGGCGGGCGCCTATTTTGCTTATGGTTGGATGATGCAGGTGGGTATTGATCAAGGTTATACCCCTATTCAACCCATACATTATTCGCATAAAATCCATGCAGGTGACAATAAGATAGACTGTAAGTATTGTCACTCATCCGCAAGGGTTTCAAAACAATCGGGCATTCCCTCCTTGAATGTTTGTATGAACTGTCATAAATCTATCTATGAATATAAAGGTAATCCAGAAGGGCCTTCCAAAGAAGATTTGGCCAATGGATATACCAATGAGTTCTATACAGGTGAAATAAAGAAGTTATATAATGCCGTTGGCTGGGACGAGGAAAACCAGCAATATACGGGAGAGACCCAACCAGTAGAGTGGGTGAAAGTGCACAACCTTCCTGACTTTGTTTATTTTAACCACTCCCAGCACGTTTCTGTTGCAGGAATAGAGTGTCAGACATGTCATGGTCCTATTGAGGAAATGGAAATTGTATCGCAATTTTCAACTTTGACAATGGGGTGGTGTATAAATTGTCACAAAGATACGAATGTGAAGGTTGAAGGAAATGAGTACTATGCTAAGATCCACGAGGAACTTTCCAAGAAATATGGAGTTGACCAACTGACCGCTGCCCAGATGGGTGGTTTGGAATGTGGAAAATGTCATTATTAATAAAAACAAAGTAGCTAATTACAGATATATCGTATGGCATCAAACAAAAAATATTGGAAGAACGAAGCGGAGTTAAATCCAAACGATTCCATTGTTGAGACGCTAAGGCAGAATGAATTTGTTCAAGAAATTCCTGTTGACGAATTTTTAGGTAACAAGGAGAATTTGTCATCAACAAATACAGACAGAAGGGATTTTCTTAAATATGTTGGTTTTAGTACTGCAGCTGCTGCTATGGCGGCATGTGAGGGTCCTGTAAGAAAGTCTATTCCTTACGTGGTTCAGCCAGAAAATATTATACCCGGTGTTGCGAATTATTATGCAACTACCATTGCCAACGGTTTTGACTTTGCAAGTATCTTGGTGAAGACAAGGGAAGGTAGGCCAATAAAAGTTGAAAACAACACCGACGCCAAGGTGAACGGTGGGGCTAATGCCCGTGTTCAAGGTTCGGTATTATCATTATATGACAGCACTAGATTGCAAGGCCCACTTAAAGATGGGGAGCCTGTGGAATGGAGTACGATAGATGCTGATGTCAAAGCTAAATTGACTAGCTTGAATACCGCTGGAAAGCAAATTGCTTTATTGACACAAACTTATGCAAGTCCCTCCACCGCAAAATTAATCGCAGAGTTTAAGGAAATGTATGGTGCCGTGAATCACGTCACTTATGACGCAATTTCGGAAGACGCTGCCTTGACTGCTTTTGAAGCTAGGTATGGGGAAAGGGCATTGGCTGATTATGATTTTGAAAAAGCTGAGGTAATAGTATCTTTTGGAGCTGATTTCCTAGCCGATTGGCAAGGAGGTGGTTATGATAGTGGGTATTCCAAAGGGCGTGTTCCGAAAAATGGAAAGATGTCCAAGCATGTGCAATTCGAAGCTAATTTGTCTTTGACTGGTGCGAATGCCGATCAACGAGTTCCACTGACACCAATGCAGCAAAAAGTTGCCATTGCGCAGTTATTTGCGAAGCTGAATGGGACATCCACAAGCGGTGAGATACCAGAATACGCAAAAAGAGCGGTTGATAGTGCTGCTAAGGCGATAGGTAAAAATAAAAATGCTGCTGTTGTTGTAACCGGGTTGCATGATGAAAATGCACAAGCAGTTGTATTGGCCATAAATGAAATGTTGGGCAGTAAAGCCTTTGATCCAAAGGCGCCAAAATATGTTCGTCAAGGAAGCGCAAAAAATGTGAATACATTGATTGCCGATATGAAAGCTGGTCGTGTTGGTGCATTGATTATGGATGGTGTAAATCCTATGTACACTTTGCCCAATGCCGCTGAATTTGCCGAAGGAATTGAGAAAGTAGATCTTTCTGTTGCTTTTTCCACAAATTGGACCGAAACAACAGAAATGACCAATTATACAGCGGCTTCAAACCATTATTTGGAATCTTGGGGCGATACCCAAATTAAGAAAGGTCATTATGGTTTGATGCAGCCAACAATCAAGGAACTTTTTGATACAAGACAATTACAAACGGCTTTATTGCAGTGGATGGGTAGCGATAAAAGCTATTATGATTATATAAAAGAAACATGGAGTACTGATGTTTTAGGTGATGGTGATTTTAACCAAGCCTTGCATGATGGTATTTTTGTAGCTGGTTCAGATACTGTTGGGGAAATGGCTAAAACAGTAGTTGCTGCTGTTGGTCTTCAGCAAGAAGCTTCCGCTTCAATAGATATAACTTCAGCTATCAGAAACTTGGCCAGTGCTACAAGCGGTGGTGGAATGGAGCTTACCTTATATTCTAAAATAGGCATGGGCGATGGTCAGCAAGCAGGTAATCCATGGTTGCAAGAATTCCCAGATCCAATTTCGCGTGTTTCTTGGGACAACTATGTAACGGTGTCCAAAGCTGACGCTGAGAATTTAGGATTGATAAATGAAAACGCTGCAAATGGTGGTTTAGATGGTAGTTATGCTAAGCTAACAGTAAATGGCGTCACCATAGATAATGTGCCAGTATTGATTCAACCAGGTCAAGCCCCAGGTTCAATGGGTATGGCATTGGGTTATGGAAGGCAGGTTGGCATGAAGTCTGAAATGCAAACAGGTGTTAATGCCTATCCCCTATATCAAGGATTTAACAATGTGCAATCCGCTTCGATAGAAAAATCCACGGGTATGCATGAATTTGCATGTATGCAATTGCATAATACCTTAATGGGTAGGGGAGACATCATCAAGGAAACCACATTAGAGATTTTTAACACGAAAGACCATGCGGAATGGAATGAAGTTCCTGTAGTTTCTTTAAACCATCAGGAGGTTCCTGCAACTACGGTTGATTTATGGGATAGTTTTGATCGTTCTATCGGACATCACTTCAATATGTCTATCGACTTGAATGCATGTACCGGTTGTGGTGCTTGTGTTATTGCTTGTGGCGCTGAAAATAACGTTCCAGTCGTAGGTAAACAAGAGGTGAGACGATCACGGGATATGCATTGGTTGCGTATAGATAGGTATTATTCTTCAGAAGATACTTTTGAGGAGGATAATGTCAAAAAAGACGAATTTGATGGCTTGTCAGGTGATAGGGGTTCATTAGGTGGTTTTGGTGAGTTGGAAGATCCAGCGGCGAATCCACAGGTAGCTTTCCAACCTATAATGTGTCAACATTGTAATCATGCACCTTGTGAAACAGTTTGTCCGGTTGCGGCAACATCGCACGGTCGTCAAGGGCAAAATCAAATGGCTTATAACAGATGTGTAGGAACAAGGTATTGTGCTAATAACTGTCCTTATAAAGTGCGTAGGTTCAACTGGTTCTTATATAACAACAATGATGAGTTCGACTACCATATGAACAATGATTTAGGTAAAATGGTGGTTAATCCAGATGTTAATGTGAGGTCTAGAGGTGTTATTGAAAAATGTTCTATGTGTATTCAAAAAACACAGAAGACTATTCTTGATGCCAAAAGAGACGGTCGGGTAATAGTAGATGGTGAATTCCAAACGGCTTGTTCAATGGCTTGTAGTAATGGGGCCATTATATTTGGCGATGTAAATGATGAAAAGAGTGAGATTACAGACTTGAAGGAAAGTAATCGTATGTACCATTTATTGGAGAGTGTAGGGACAAAACCAAATGTATTTTATCACGTTAAAGTGAGAAATAACAACGAAGCATAAAAATAATATTTAGCAAAGTAACTTAACAAAAATTATGGCGTCGCATTACGAAGCACCTATACGAAAACCCCTAGTACTTGGAGACAAAGGCTACCATGATGTAACTGTGGATATTGCCGCTCCTGTTGAGGGAAGGGCCAACAAGCATTGGTGGATTGTTTTTTCCATCGCTTTGGCTGCATTCCTTTGGGGTATTGGTTGTATAATTTATACTATTTCTACAGGTATTGGGACTTGGGGTTTGAATAAAACCGTAAACTGGGCCTGGGATATTACCAACTTCGTTTGGTGGGTAGGTATTGGTCATGCAGGAACATTGATTTCTGCGGTACTACTCCTATTTAGACAAAAATGGAGAATGGCAATCAACCGTTCAGCTGAGGCAATGACCATATTTTCGGTTATTCAGGCCGGATTGTTCCCAATCATACACATGGGACGACCATGGTTGGCATACTGGGTGCTACCAATTCCTAACCAATTTGGGTCGTTATGGGTAAACTTTAACTCACCACTTCTTTGGGATGTATTTGCGATTTCAACATATCTGTCGGTTTCATTGGTATTCTGGTGGACGGGATTATTACCTGATTTTGCAATGATCCGTGATCGGGCTGTACTGCCTTTTCAAAAGAAAATATACAGTCTATTAAGTTTCGGTTGGTCAGGACGTGCAAAAGATTGGCAACGTTTTGAGGAAGTTTCATTGGTATTGGCAGGTTTAGCTACTCCATTGGTACTTTCTGTACATACCATTGTATCCTTTGACTTTGCAACATCGGTCATACCGGGATGGCATACGACCATATTTCCTCCTTACTTTGTTGCTGGTGCTGTTTTTTCAGGATTCGCCATGGTGAACACCTTGTTGATCATTATGCGAAAAGTATGTAGTCTAGAATCATATATTACGGTGCAGCATATAGAGCTTATGAACATTGTTATCATGATCACGGGTACTATCGTTGGTTGTGCGTATATCACTGAGCTGTTCATGGCATGGTACTCTGGCGTTGAATATGAGCAGTATGCTTTCTTGAATAGGGCTACTGGGCCTTATTGGTGGGCTTATTGGGCAATGATGAGTTGTAACGTATTTTCACCACAATTCATGTGGTTTAAAAAACTACGTACAAGTATCATGTTCTCTTTCTTTATTTCTATTATTGTAAACATAGGAATGTGGTTTGAGCGTTTTGTGATTATTGTCACCTCTTTACATAGGGATTATCTACCTTCTTCGTGGAGTATGTTCTCACCAACATATATAGATATAGGTATATTCATTGGTACAATCGGATTCTTCTTTGTGTTGTTCTTATTGTACGCAAGAACATTTCCTGTAATAGCGCAAGCTGAGGTTAAGACCATATTGAAATCTTCAGGCGAGAGATACAAAAAACTTAGGGAGGAAGGAAAACCATTATACCAAATCACTGGCATTGCTGCTGTTACGAAAAATGTTGAAAAAGTTGAAAAGGCAGTAGAGAAATCAGCTGAGGATGAGAATAAAGATGTTTCCAGTTTACTGGATTCCATCGGTACATTTGATTCAAATACAGATACTGCGGATGATCTTAAAAAAGTAAAAGGTATTGGTCCAAAAATGGAAAAAACCTTAAACCAAATAGGAATCTTTACGTTTGCGCAGGTAAGTCGTATGACCGAAAAAGAATATAACTTGTTGGATTCAATTACCAAATCATTCCCAGGAAGGGCACAACGTGATGATTGGGCGGGACAAGCTAAAAATTTAAATAACAAGTAACAGATATGGCATCTAAAGTTATTCATGCATATTATAATGATGACGACGTGCTAATGCATGCCGTTAAGAAGGTAAAGGACGCCAAACATCATATAGAGGAAGTGTATTGTCCCTTTCCAGTTCACGGCCTTGATAAAGCTATGGGCTTAGCGCCGACAAGAATAGCCATTACATCATTTATATATGGTTGTGTTGGTTTTATCGTGTCAATTGTTATGATGAATTATATTATGATTCAGGATTGGCCTCAAGATATTGGAGGGAAACCAAGTTTTAGTTATTTGGAGAACATGCCGGCTTTTGTGCCGATTATGTTCGAATTAACTGTGTTCTTTGCAGCACATTTAATGGTAATTACGTTCTACTTGAGAAGTAGGTTATGGCCATTCAAAAAAGCAGAGAATCCTGATGTAAGGACAACCGACGACCACTTTGTGATGGAATTGGAAATCCATGATAACGAAAAGGAATTAAAGAATTTATTGATGGATACGGGTGCAGTTGAAATTAATGTTTCAGAAAAGTAGTCATAAGATGATGAACAGTATTATAAAATTAGGAATTGCATTTGTTCTGGTACTATTCGTATCAGCTTGTGCAGATAAGGATAGGCCAAACTACCAGTATATGCCCAACATGTACGAACCAGTAGGCTATGAAACTTATCAAAAAGTTGAGTTTCTTCCCAATGGTTCGGAAGCAATGCCTCCAGCAGAGAATACCATTGCAAGGGGTTTTATGCCTTATGGTATAGAAAACACAATGGAAGGTAAGGAGCTTGCGAGACTTCTGAAAAGCCCATTGGATTCTTTGAACAGTGAAGTGAATTTGGCTGAAGGTAAAGCCCTTTACGACATCTACTGTGCAATTTGCCACGGAAGCAAGGGAGATGGTCAAGGGACATTGGTGAAAAGGGAAAAAATTCTTGGTGTGCCGAGTTATGCAGATGTTGCGCGCAATATAACGGTTGGTACTGCAAATCATGCCATTTATTACGGTTTGAATGCAATGGGTTCCCATGCGTCACAATTAAACCCTAAAGAACGTTGGCAAGTGGCTGAGTATGTAATGAAATTGAAACAAGATTTATAAAATAATACATAGATTAAGATATGTACACGTTTTCAAATAGACTAAAAATTGCTTCCTTCATATTGATGGCGGTTGGGTTATTGGGTATAGGTGTTGGATTTATGTCAGCTCCCAGTACTGTAGAAGAAGCTAAGGCCATGGTTGCCAGCCATGATGATGGCCATGGTGATGCACATGCCGTTGAAGCTGCGGGCGCTGATTCTGATACCCATGGTGAAGAGGCTCATGACGAAAGTCACGATGCAGCCCATGATGAGCATGTTTTACACCAATTACAGAATAAGCCTTGGGCAGCATTGTATGTGGCAGCTTTTTTCTTCTTTATGATTGCATTGGGAGTGTTGGCGTTTTATGCTATACAGCGTGCTTCACAAGCCGGTTGGTCCCCATTATTATTTAGGGTAATGGAAGGAATTACCGCATATTTGGTGCCAGGTGGGATTATTGTTTTCGTTATATTGGTTTTATCGGTATTGCATATGAACCATCTGTTTGTTTGGATGGATGCTGATGTCGTTGCAAATGATAAATTACTACAGGGTAAAGCAGGTTTCTTAAACCCAACTTTCTTTTTAGTAAGGGCAGCTATCTTTTTAGGGGGCTGGATTCTTTATAGGGAATACTCCAGAAAATTATCCTTAAAACAGGACGAATCAAATGATAACTCAAATTTTAAACTGAATTTCAGAATTTCTGCAGCCTTTTTGGTTTTCTATTTAATAACCGAGTCCATGATGTCTTGGGATTGGATTATGAGTGTTGATCCGCATTGGTTCAGTACATTGTTTGGATGGTATGTTTTTGCTAGCATGATTGTTTCGGGCATTACGGTCATTGCCATGGTTACCATATATCTGAAATCCAAAGGGTATTTACAGGATGTAAATGACAGTCATATACATGATTTAGGCAAGTATATGTTCGGTTTTAGTGTTTTTTGGACCTATCTATGGTTTTCTCAATTCATGTTGATTTGGTATTCCAATATCCCTGAGGAAGTAACTTATTTTGTAACGCGTATAGAAGATTATAATTTACCTTTCTTTGGCATGGTTGTCATGAATTTTGTTTTGCCTTTATTATTGTTGATGAACAGTGATTTTAAAAGAATCAATTGGTTCATTATCATGACTGGTATTATTATATTGGCAGGGCATTATATAGATATTTTCAATATGATCATGCCCTCAACCGTTGGTGATCAATGGTCAATTGGTATTCCTGAAATAGGGGCTATCTTGTTTTTTGCTGGGTTATTCATATTTTGGGTTTTCAGGGCATTGACAAAAGCACCTCTTCAACCAAAACGAAATCCGTTTATTGAGGAAAGTAAACATTTTCATTATTAAGCTATAGAGGCATTCCTATCCTCCCTGGTAGTAATTGGGGAGAGGGCTAATTTTATGCCGTCGCAGCATAAAACGGCTTTGACTTGTGGATAGTAGGTTTTATGATTTTTTTTATTAAGTTTAAAGCGAAATATTAAATAATACAATGACGACATTATTGATTTTAGTTGTTTTAGTTTTAGTGGCAATTGCAATTTGGCAAATGACCAAAATTTTTGAATTGTCACAAATTAAAGCTGATGACTCCCAAATTGCGAATGATCAGGATAATAAATACAATGGGTATTTGTTGTTTCTATTTTTGATTTTTATTTATGGCATTACCATATTTAGTTTTTGGAAGTATGGGAAAATGCTGTTGCCAGAAGCGGCCTCTGAGCATGGAGCCTCTTACGATCAGTTAGAATTAATTTCTTATGCTATTATTTTTACGGTACAGACCATTACCCAAGCCTTATTGCATTATTTTGGTTTTAAGTATAGGGGCGAAAAAGAAAAAAAAGCGCTTTACTACGCTGATAACGACCGCTTAGAGTTTATATGGACCATCATACCTGTTATTACTTTAGCAGGTTTGATTTTATGGGGATTATATACTTGGACAAACATTATGGATATCAATGATGAGGATGATCCGTTGATTGTTGAGCTTTATGCACAACAGTTTAATTGGACTGCAAGATATGCTGGTGAAGATAATGTTCTCGGTGGTGCCAACGTTAGGATGATTGATATTGATAAGGCCAATATATTGGGTGTAGATGAGTCTGATTTGAATGCATCTGATGATGTAATTGTAAAGGAATTGCACTTGCCTGTAGGAAGAAAAGTGAATTTCAAAATGCGTTCTCAAGACGTTTTGCATTCGGCTTATATGCCGCACTTTAGAGCACAAATGAATGTTGTGCCCGGGATGACTACACAATTTTCTTTTACACCAACTATTACCACCGCCGATATGAGGAATAATCCTGATGTCATCGACAAAGTTCAAAGGACAAATGCAATACGAGCGGAGAGAGCTGCTGCGGGTGAGGACAATTCCGATCCCTGGGAGTTTGATTTTATAATACTTTGTAATAAAATATGCGGAAAATCTCATTACAATATGCAAATGAAGATTATCGTGGAAGAAGAAGAAGCCTACAATAAATGGATTGCTGAACAGCAAACCTTTGCTCAAACAATGTTATCAGTTCAATAATTAAGCGTATTTAAAAAACAAAAAACCAAAGATTTATGTCGGCCACAGCACATGCACATATAGAAGACCACGCAGATGATCACGGGCATCATCACAAGGAGACTTTTGTGACCAAATACATTTTTAG
>CBDUKE010000072.1:0-16825 GCA_965367725.1 uncultured Maribacter sp.
GAACCACTTTGAATGTGGTTGAAATTTTAATCGTTTTTTGAACTTTAGTGGGGGCATTAGGGGTCGTTTTCAATTTAATGTTGACTTTCAAAAAAAATATTCAAAAGCAACTATCTGGTCGTCCAGCCACCATCAATGAGCATTATTTCCCCAGTGATCAATGAAGCGGCATCCGAGGCCAAAAACACGACAGCACCCGCCACCTCCATAGGTTTGCCAATACGGCCCAAGGGGATCCGATCAACTACACTTTGTCTAAAATCCTTATCCTTTAACCAGGGTTCGGTACCCGGTGTTTCTATAAAGGTCGGCGCTACGGCATTGACGTTAATATTATATTTTGCCCATTCAGAAGCAAGGTTCTTGGTCAAATGATTGACTCCTGCTTTGGTCATACAATAAATTGACTCATTGTCCAAGGCAATAAACCCGGCCTGTGAACTTATATTGATAATGCGGCCCGATCCCTGTTTGATCATCTGTTTGCCTACTGCCTGTGCAGTAAAAAAGTTGCCTTTTAAATTCAAATTTACGGTAAGGTCAAAATCGGCTTCGGTCACATTTTCAGCAGGATTGCCTGGGGCAACACCAACATTGTTCACAAGGATATTGATCTTGCCGAAAGTTTCTATCGCACGGGCCACGGCATTATTGATCTGCTGAAGATCGGAAACATCCATTTGCAAACGGATCACCTTTCTGCCCATGGTTTTGATTTGCTGCTCCAGGTCAGCGGCAGTAGCCACATCCCTTAGGCCCAAAGCAATGTCCGCACCTTCATGCGCCAAGGCAAGTGCACATGCCCTTCCAAGACCTCGGGCCGCTCCCGTAACTAGCGCCACCTTACCATTGAGCTTGAAATTTGGGTATTCTTGTTCCGGTTTTTTCATGTTTTTCCCTGTAATGACCTATTTTATATGTGAACTTGTCTGGAAAGCACCTTATTGGATCGCGATTTTTCAGATATTGAATGGCTTATCTTGACTTTTTCAATCTTTTTGCTGCCTTCTTTTCCTTAGCCGTTCTTTCAGGTTCTTTTTTTACGTTTTTCTTTGCGTCTCTACTTTTTGTCATGATAGTATCCTTTTAATGTTTAAATATTCAGTATGCTTTAAAATTAATCTTTTTTTGAACATATGCAGCCTGTTTTTAAACGCTGATTTTGGCGCCAGCCTTCCCCATTGGCATAAAGAGGTTGCGGTGGGCGAACGGAGGTCTCAGTATTCGTTGGGGCTTAGGTAGGCACTTTTAAATTTATCGCCCCCCATTCAACTACTTTAATGGCATTTGCCCTAATAACTAGAAATAGGCTCAGTCTGTGTAAGTGCCTTTATATAGGTCAAAAAACAAATGGAAACAGCTTTATCGATCAAAGCTTGTGCTTCATCCAAAACTACTACCTATGAAGTGTGCTTGTACTACTATTGGGGTATTGATAAACCCCCGATTATGAATACAAAAATCAATTTTATCGAAGTTGGAAGATTTCTTATTTGCCTAGGAATTTCCTGGATTGCCTGGCTTTGCATGTGGCATACAGGCTCTGTTTTTTAGGCATGACCATTTGGGAAAATAAAAACAGCATTGGCCGCTTCTTAATTGAAGTGGTTTTTTTTAAAGCCAAATAGGCTGTATATAAATAAACAGGAAGCGAACTTGTAAGGTATTCAGCGATTAAGTACTCTTATTCACTACTAATGAAGACCGTGCCTAATCATACCATTAGTTGATTTTTGATCCGGCTTTTTTTAGGATTTTGGCAATTAGTTTGCGTTCTTTTTTGTTGAGTTTGCCATCGGCACTGCCCACTTCATTGAGCAGAACTGTTAAAGCATGCTTCTTATTATTGGGCATTTCTTTTAGAATAGACTTATACTCCTTCTTGGTTAAATCCCTGGATTCCTGTATGAGGGAATGATCAAATCTCAGGATCTGCATTAATTGGGACATAAAATCCAATTCTGAATTTTCTATTTGCCCATCTGCAAGTATTACTTCCTCAATTGCTTTTATTATCGCTAATTTTTCAGCCAAAATATATTTCATATTCCCCTTTTTAATATTTTATACAAGGTAAATAAAAATCCCCAAGAACATCATCATTTTAATTGCTTTTAAACCAAATTATAGCCTTAGGGCAAAATCGGCTACAAGCTGTTATTAAATTGATCCTACAATGGATTGTAAATCTGGTGGGCCACCATTGCGGTTTCTTTTATCTGAACAATATGAGAATAGCTCCGATAGCCGTTAAAACCAGGATCATTTTGCGGTAAAAATCTTCCTTGATGATCTTCACCAAGCGCACACCAACAAATATACCGATAACAATTCCGGGGATAAGCTTTAAGTCTATGAGGAGTGTGTCTGGCGTAATGGTACCCCAAGACCAAATATGGAATGGCACTTTAAACAGATTGATAATAAAAAACAACCATGCCGCGGTGCCAATGAACTCATTTTTAGGCAATCGCATGGCCAAGAAAAAAATATTGCTAAATGCCCCGGCCAAATTGCCGATCATCGTAGTGATACCGGCCATTATTCCCATAAAACCGGCAAAAGCCCAATGGGTAGGAACAGTTTTCGATTTTTTTCGATCCCACCAATACATCATGAGCACACTGCCCAAGATGATCATGGCCATTCCAATTTTAAAGGTACCCTCATCCAGGTCCTTTCCAATAAAAACACCGATAAGAACCCCGGCAACCATCCATGGCAAGAAGCGCAAAATATATTTCCATTGAGTATGCCGGTTATAATAGATTACAGCAAAAATGTCACCTACAATTAAAAGGGGTACAATAAGTCCGGTAGATTCTTTGGCGCCAAAGGCTAAGGCCATGAGGGTAACAATGATAATGGCGATGCCCTTGATCCCTGCTTTGGAAACACCGATAACAAAAGCAGCGGTTAAAGCCAAGATCCAAGTGAAGGTTGTTAGATTAGATTGTATTGATAGCAGCACCGTTATCGTTTAGCGAACAAAGGACAAAAGTATTCTAAAAAATTATATCTTTAGCCGCCAACCAATATGCCAACAATGGATTTAAGTACTTTAGATTATAGCTTTATTATCGTATTCTTCACCATAGTTTTAGGAATCGGCGTCTATGTTTCCAAAAAGTCAGGGAAGAACAGTTCAGAATTTTTCCTATCTGGCAGGACCATGCCCTGGTGGCTTTTAGGCCTTTCGATGGTGGCGACTACATTTTCAACGGATACACCCAATTTGGTCACTGATATTGTTAGAACCGACGGCGTTTCTGGCAACTGGGTATGGTGGTGCTTTCTGATAACTGGCATGTTGACCGTATTTGTTTACGCTAAACTCTGGCGTAAATCAAATGTGAATACAGATTTGGAATTTTATGAATTAAGATATGGAGGCAAACCTGCCAGTTTTTTAAGGAAATTCAGGGCGGTTTATCTAGGGGTTATTTTTAATGTGATAACCATGTCTGCCGTTACCTTGGCCGCTATTAAGATCGGCGGTATCATGTTAGGGCTTGAACCCTGGCAGACCGTTGTAAGTGCTGGCTTGATTACGGTAACCTTCAGTGCCTTGGGAGGGTTTAAAGGCGTTGTTTATACTGACTTTCTTCTGTTTTTCGTTGCGATGGCAGGTGCCATTGGCGCAGCGTATTACTTGGTTAATTTACCTGAAGTAGGCGGTATTAATGCGTTAATGGCCAATGAAAATGTAAAGGGCAAACTTTCCTTATTGCCAGAATTCAGTAACACAAAGGCAGTGATTACCTTATTGGCAATTCCGCTTGCTGTGCAATGGTGGAGTTCTTGGTATCCTGGAGGGGAACCTGGAGGCGGGGGCTACATAGCCCAACGTATGCTAGCAGCAAAAGATGAGAACCACGCGATTGGAGCCACATTTTTCTTTAATATCATGCACTATGCCCTTAGGCCTTGGCCTTGGATTTTGGTGGCTTTGGCTTCCTTGGTAGTATATCCCGATA
This sequence comes from uncultured Maribacter sp., assembly GCA_965367725.1. GTDB lineage: Bacteria > Bacteroidota > Bacteroidia > Flavobacteriales > Flavobacteriaceae > Maribacter_A. The sequence goes on from CBDUKE010000072.1 coordinate 3,978, forward strand.
TCGCTAGTATCTCTGAAGCATTCCCGAACGTTCCAGCAGACAAATTAGGTCACGATTTGGCCTATTCCGCGATGTTGACCAAATTACCCAGTGGATTATTGGGCTTGGTGTTGGCATCATTGATTGCCGCTTATATGAGTACCATATCTACCCAATTGAACTGGGGATCTTCTTATATTGTATTTGATTTTTACAAACAACAGATCAATCCCAATGCCTCGGAAAAAAGGTTGGTGGCTGTTGGTAGGTTTTCTACGGTTATATTGATGGTCCTAAGTGCTGTTTTGGCTTTGGCAATGCAAAATGCCATGCAGATTTTTGATATGCTATTGTTGTTTGGTGCGGGTACGGGACTCATCTTTATACTCCGATGGTTTTGGTGGCGGATCAATGCATGGACAGAGATTTCAGCCATGTTCGCTTCTGGGATACTATCCATATTGTTAAAAGCGACTCCGTTAGGCGAGTTCTTTTTTAATGCAGAAACAGGCATATTGCCGGAATGGGGAGAGATTCCTTTTGTAATGATCATAACTACGATTATTTGGGTAACTGCAACTTTTACGACACAACCAGAATCAAAGGAAGTACTTCGGTCGTTCTATAAAAAAATACAGCCAGGAGGTCCTGGGTGGTCCAAAGTGGTTGACGAGGCGAAAGTTGATAATGTTGAAATTGACATGGGCGAAAAATGGAGTGTCCCCTCGGGAATTTTGGCCATGCTGCTAGGTGTTGTTCTCATATATACGATTATGTTCGCTACTGGCCATTGGATTTATGGACATACAACTTCGGCAGTGGTTTTAACCGCTGTTGCCCTGATTTCAGGATTCTTATTGATCAAAGCCTGGGGCAGAATGAAAGACAATATATTATAAGCCCTAGCAAATGAAAAACAGGATAATTTCAGTTGATATTTTTAGGGGCTTGACCATCGTATTGATGATTTTGGTCAATACGCCAGGAACCTGGTCCAATGTCTATGCCCCCTTTTTACATGCCAAGTGGCACGGGTACACCCCAACGGATTTGGTTTTTCCTTTTTTCCTGTTTATTGTGGGAACGTCAATTGCCTTTGCTTATCAAAAAAAGAAAGGCACAGCAGCTACCTATAAGAAAATTACAATCCGGAGTTTAAAATTAATTGGCCTTGGCTTATTTCTGGGAGCCTTTGCCATTAGCTTTCCGTTTGTAAAGGACTTTGCCGATATTAGATTTCCTGGAGTGTTGCAGCGCATAGGTGTTGTTTTCTTTTTCGCAGCGATTTTGTTCATCAATTTCAATTGGAAAACATTGGTAGGTATCTGTGCTGTGTTATTGATTGGGTATTGGCTCTTGATGGGCTATGTACCCGTTGAGGGAATGGAATCCACTTTCGAGCGTGCACCCAACAATTTGGCCAATTATATTGATGTGAAAGTCTTAGGGACCCATAATTACAAACCTGATTATGACCCCGAAGGGCTATTGAGTACCATACCTTCGATTGCTTCTTCCCTATTGGGAATTTTTACAGGGCTGATCCTAACTTCAAAGAGGGAAAAGAAGGAAACGATTCTTGTGGGCTTAGGTGTTATAATGCTGATTGTTGGTTATATATGGGATATGGTGTTCCCTATTAATAAAGCACTTTGGAGCAGTAGTTTCGTCATGGTGACTGCTGGTTGGGCCAATATTTTCCTTGCACTGATTTATTTCTTGACCGATGTAAAAGGTATACAGTTTGGCAGCATCTTTAAAAAAGTAGGGGCAAATGCCATTACATTGTACTTTCTGTCCAGTTTTGTATCAAAATTAATGGGCATGATCAAGGTGGGAGATACCTCTTTGCACGGTTGGTTGTTCCAAAATATTTATGTGCATGATTTCATGGCCATGGAATTTTCATCTTTATTATACGGTCTCACAGTAGTTGGCTTCTACATGCTGTTGGCCTATATAATGTATAGAAAGAATATATTTATCAAGGTATAGACAACGGCTACGAAAACGGGTGCATTATTCGGGCCACGTATTTTCCAATGACGTCAAATTCCAAATTCACAGTACTTCCGACCTTATACGTATTAAAGCGGGTATTTTCATAGGTATATGGAATAATGGCTACACTGAATGTATTCTTACCTGAATCAACCACGGTTAAACTAACCCCATCAATGGTTATAGATCCTTTTTCAATGGTAACATTATTTTGTGTGGCGTCATATTCAAAGGTGAAGAACCAACTCCCGTCTTTTTCCAAAACGGCAATGCATTTACCGGTTTGGTCAACATGCCCTTGCACAATATGACCGTCCAATCTTGACCCTAGCACCATGGCCCTTTCCAGATTAACCTTATCCCCAACCTTCAATTCACCCAAATTGGTCTTTTGCAGTGTTTCATCAATCGCAGTTACCGTATAAGCATTACCGTCTAATGAAACTACGGTTAAACAAACACCGTTATGCGCAACACTTTGGTCTATTTTCAGTTCTTGGGTTATTGAGGAATTTATGCTAATATGAAGATTTCCCCTGTCTCTTTCCAGTTGCTGCACTTCTCCCAAAGATTCGATAATTCCTGTAAACATGTGTCGTATAAATTAAGTAGTTTTGTACACTAAATAAGCGCCTCATTCAAAATAGGCACTAGGATACAAAGGTAGATATATAATGCAGGAAAGCCGAAAAATAAGAGTGGGAATATCCATTGGGGATTTGAACGGGATTGGGTGTGAGGTCATACTCAAATCTTTTGAGGATACCCGTATGCTGGATTTTTGTACACCTATTATTTTTGCTTCGAACAAAACCATATCGCACCAAAAAAACGAATTGGGTATAACCATAAATTATAATGGCGTACAGGATGCCACTAAGGCAATTGATGGTAAGGTCAATGTAGTCAATGTATGGAAAGAAATTCCTAAAATTGAGTTTGGGCAAGAGACCAAGGAAGGCGGTGAATACGCCATTAAATCGCTACGTGCGGCCGTAAAGGCATTAAAAGAAGATCAAATAGATGTTTTGGTCACGGCGCCAATAAACAAAAAAAACATACAATCAGAAGATTTCAACTTCCCAGGGCATACTGATTATCTGGCGCAAGAGTTGGAAGGCGAAAGCTTAATGTTTATGGTTACGGATACCTTGAAAGTAGGTCTACTCACGGATCATGTGGCCGTTAAAGATGCACCAACTGCCATAAATCCTATATTAATAAGGACCAAAGTTAGGATCATTGAAAAATCATTGAAGATGGATTTTGGTATACAAAGGCCAAAAATCGCACTTTTAGGTATAAATCCACATAGCGGAGATCATGGGGTTATCGGCAAAGAAGACGAAGAGGTCATGAAGCCGGTGATCAAGGAAATGTCAGATGCTGGGCACTTGGTATTTGGCCCCTATCCGGCAGATAGCTTTTTTGGTTCAGATGCCTATAAAAAATTTGATGCCATACTGGCGGCCTATCACGACCAAGGCCTAATACCTTTTAAGACCTTGTCGTTTGGGAGTGGTGTGAATTTTACAGCAGGGCTATCAAAAGTGAGAACATCCCCCGACCATGGAACAGCCTATGAAATAGCAGGAAAAGGAAAGGCCGACCCCAGTTCTTTTAAGGAAGCCCTTTTTAAGGCCATTGAAATTTTTAGGAACAGGCAAGAGTACGTGCAATTGACAGCGGACCAACTGAAACAACAGAAAGTCAGACGCTAAGCTTCGATTTATCATCTTTTTTTGGAAAATTAAAGGCGTAAAATCTGCTTTGTTTCGGAGAGATTGAATATTTACTTTCCATTTATTGGCTTTTATCAAAAAAAAAGTATCTTTGCACCCGCCTTTATATGGGGCTAGCGTAATTTAACAAGTGTTGAAATGATAAAGCAAAAGGAGTTTAATATTCCTTTCTCTGGATTGAAGCAAGGAAAACACGAGTTTGATTATAAGATTGAAAACAAGTTCTTTGAATCTTTTGGATATGATGAGTTTAATGATGCAAAAATAGACTTGCATGTGGTTCTTAATAAAATGAGCACCATATTAGAGTTGGAAATGCAGGCAGAAGGCTCAGTAAATGTAGATTGCGATACAAGTGGCGAACCATATGACCAAAAAATCAATGGTAATTTAGAGTTGGTTGTAAAATTTGGTGATGAATTCAACGATGAGAATGATGAGATATTGATCATTCCGCATAGTGAGCACCAGTTGAATATTGCGCAATACGTTTATGAAATGCTGGTTTTAACGGTTCCTCAAAAAAGGGTTCATCCAGGCGTACTGGATGGCACTTTGAAATCTGAGACACTTAAAAAGTTGGAAGAGCTTAGTCCAAAAGAAGAAAAAGATAATAAAGAAGAGAATGATCCCCGTTGGGATGAATTAAAAAAATTAAAAACGGATAAATAATTAATAATGGCACATCCTAAAAGAAAAATTTCCAGAACGAGGAGAGATAAAAGAAGAACACATTATAAAGCAGTAGCTCCAACACTTGCCAAGGATCCTACAACGGGTGAAATGCACTTGTTCCATAGGGCCCATTGGCACGAAGGTAAATTATATTACAAAGGCCAAGTTCTTATCGATAAGACTGAGGAAGCCGAGGCTTAACCTTTATTTTTGAATAAAAAATTGATTCCCTGTTTATTTAGCAGGGTTTTTTTATACCTAAATCCCAATGAGAAAAGTCGAAATCGATTTCAAATATTCCATAATGAGGTTATTTTCACAAATAACCTCATTTGATCAAAAAAATCACTTTTTAATCAAATAGTCCCAGAAATTCACTAATTTTCACAACTTTTGACGCATTTTTGAAGGTTTTTTACACAAAAGATAATGTTGTATGAGTAAACTTACGGCGGCCATAACGGCTGTAGGGGGATATGTTCCCAAATTTATCCTGACCAATAAAATGCTCGAGGATATGGTTGACACCAATGATGAGTGGATAACCTCTAGAACGGGTATAAAGGAAAGAAGGATATTAAAGGAGGATGAAGGCAAAGGTAGTTCGTATTTAGGGATAAAAGCGGCTGAAAATCTTATTGAAAAAAGCAAGTTAGATCCAGCCGAAATAGACTTGGTCATTGTTGCCACCGCCACCCCAGACAGTATGGTAGCCTCAACAGCTGCATTTATTGCTTCGGAAATAGGAGCCACAAATGCTTTTGCTTTTGATCTGTTGGCTGCATGTTCAAGTTTCCTATATGGTATGTCAACAGCATCTAGTTATATAGCATCAGGAAAGTACAAGAAAGTACTTTTGATAGGAGCCGATAAAATGTCCTCAATTATAGATTATACGGATAGGACCACCTGTATAATATTCGGGGATGGCGCCGGTGCCGTTCTTTTTGAACCTAATGAGGAAGGTCTAGGGCTTCAAGACGAGTATTTAAGGGCAGATGGTTCAGGAAGAAAATTTTTGGGTATGGATGCCGGAGGTTCATTAATGCCGGCAACCTTGGAAACCGTTAAAAACAGAAAACATTTTATCTATCAGGATGGTAAATCGGTTTTTAAATTTGCAGTTTCAAATATGGCCGATGTGGCAGCAAGGATTATGGAGCAAAATAATTTAAGTGACCAGGATGTAGCATGGCTGGTTCCCCATCAAGCCAATAAACGTATTATTGATGCTACGGCAAACAGAATGGGCTTGGATCATTCTAAAGTGATGATGAATATTCATAGGTATGGCAATACAACATCCGCTACATTACCACTATTGCTCCATGACTATGAAGATCAACTTAAAAAAGGAGATAATCTTGTGTTCGCTGCCTTTGGTGGCGGTTTTACATGGGGGTCCGTTTATTTAAAATGGGCATATAATAAATAACCAATCAACTAAATAAAATAACTTTCTATGGACATTAAAGAAATTCAAAGCCTCATAAAGTTTGTGGCCAAGTCTGGTGCAAGCGAGGTAAAGTTAGAAACAGATGATATTAAGATCACCATTAGAACGGGTCCACTCAGTGGAGCACAAGAGACCACTTATGTGCAGCAAATACCTATGGCCCAAGCACCCATGGCACCTGTTGTATCGGGCAGTGCGCCAGAAGTTGCTGAACCTGACAAAACGGCTACTGAGGAAGCTGAAAATGCTAAATACATTACGATAAAATCGCCAATAATCGGTACTTTTTATAGAAAACCTTCGCCTGATAAACCCGCGTTTGTTGAGGTTGGTTCCAATATCGTAAAAGGGGATGTGCTTTGTGTAATTGAGGCAATGAAACTTTTCAATGATATTGAATCTGAAGTTTCAGGTAAGATTGTAAAGATATTGGTAGAGGATTCCTCTCCTGTAGAGTTTGATCAACCGTTGTTTCTGGTAGATCCATCTTAATAAATTTTAAGTTGAAAAATGGTGTTTAACACTATTCAAAACTTAGTACTTAAAATTTAAAACTTCAGAAGATGTTCAAAAAAATACTTATTGCAAATAGGGGCGAAATAGCGCTGCGGATTATTAGGACCTGTAAGGAAATGGGGATTAAGACTGTTGCTGTCTATTCAAAGGCCGATGAAGAAAGTTTACATGTAAGGTTTGCAGATGAGGCCGTTTGTATAGGCCCAGCTCCTAGTAGTGAATCTTATCTAAAAATACCAAACATTATTGCTGCTGCAGAGATTACCAATGCCGATGCCATTCATCCTGGATATGGTTTTCTTTCCGAAAATTCAAAATTTTCCAGAATATGTGCCGAGCATAAAATCAAGTTCATCGGTGCTTCTGGGGAGCATATAGACCGGATGGGAGATAAGGCTTCAGCAAAGGAAACCATGAAAAAAGCTGGGGTACCAACGGTTCCTGGATCCGAAGGGTTGTTAAAATCTGTTGCCGATGCAAAGAAGGTGGCCAAAAAAATGGGCTATCCGGTGATGATTAAAGCAACCGCTGGTGGGGGTGGTAAAGGAATGCGCGCCGTATTCAAAGATGAGGATATGGAAGAACTCTATGAGAGTGCGGTTCAAGAAGCAACAGCTGCCTTCGGCAATGGTGGTATGTACATGGAAAAATTGATTTTAGAGCCTCGCCATATCGAAATCCAGGTTATTGGTGATCAATACGGTAAGGCATGTCACCTTTCTGAACGAGACTGTTCAATTCAACGGAGACATCAAAAATTGACCGAGGAAACACCTTCTCCGTTTATGACGGATAAGCTTCGTGAAGATATGGGGAATGCAGCTGTAAAAGCGGCAGAATTCATTAAGTATGAAGGCGCAGGTACCATTGAATTCTTGGTTGACAAGCATCGAAATTTCTACTTTATGGAAATGAATACCCGTATTCAAGTAGAGCATCCGATTACAGAACAAGTTGTTGACTATGACCTGATCAGGGAACAGATCTTAGTTGCTGGAGGTGTACCTATCTCAGGAAAAAACTATTACCCAAAACTTCATGCAATAGAATGTAGGATCAATGCCGAAGACCCTTATAATAACTTTAGACCGTCTCCGGGCAGAATAACAACACTGCATACACCAGGGGGTCATGGGGTACGAATGGATACCCACGTATATAGTGGCTATACGATTCCGCCAAATTACGATTCAATGATCGCCAAGTTGATTACGACGGCACAGACGCGCGAAGAGGCTATTAACAAAATGAAGCGCGCTTTGGATGAATTTGTTATTGAAGGAATAAAAACAACGATTCCTTTTCATAGGCAGTTAATGGTTCACCCAGAATACCTGGCAGGTAATTATACCACGAAGTTCATGGAAGATTTTGTAATGGAACCTGAAACTGAAGAATAATAAGTATGAACCCTGACGGTAACGTCAGGGTTTTTTATATTACATCATGAATCTTAGTTATTGGGAATACAAGACATGGTTATCCAATATTGATTATACCATTGTTGGCAGTGGTATCGTTGGGTTAAACTGCGCATTGGCGCTTCGTGAAAAACACCCTCATGCTAAAATATTGGTTTTGGAAAAAGGAGTGCTACCGCAAGGAGCAAGTACCAAAAATGCAGGGTTCGCCTGTTTCGGAAGTATTTCAGAAATACTATCTGACCTAAATAGCCATACAGAGGAAGAAGTAATGCAATTGGTGGGAAAAAGGTGGGAAGGCATTCACTTACTTCGAAAGACCTTGGGAGATGCCACTATTGATTATCAACAGCATGGTGGCCATGAACTTTTTCTTGAATCCAAGGACGAGCTTTATAACAACTGCTTAGATAACCTCGACAAGGCTAATAAACTTTTAAGGCCTGTTTTTAAAATCGATGCCTTTGAACCACAAGGCAATCGTTTTCAGTTTAAAAATATTAAAGAACAGTATATAACAAATACGCTAGAGGCCCAGATTGATACCGGCAGAATGATGGCCGCCCTCTTACAATTAAACAGAAAAAAAGGTATTCGAATATTGAATGCGATTGCCGTTGAGGAATTTCAGGAAATAGGGGATTCGGTAGCTGTCAAAACCAATGCATTTGAATTCAAGACAAAGAAATTAATGATTGCCACCAATGGCTTTGCCTCTCAATTAGTGGGTGAAAAAGTGGAACCTGCGCGGGCACAGGTATTGGTCACCAAACCTATACCCAAACTGCATATAAAAGGCACTTTTCATTTGGATGAAGGGTATTATTATTTTAGAAACATAGATAATCGCATTCTTTTTGGTGGAGGCCGCAATTTGGATTTTAAAGGAGAACAAACCTATGAACACGGTGAGACCCAGCTGATTCAAAACCAGTTGGAAAAAATGTTGGGAGAAATTATCCTGCCAAATACTTCCTTTGAAATAGCGCATAGGTGGAGTGGCATTATGGGTGTTGGCCAGGACAAAAAACCGATTGTAAAACAACTTTCCAACAATGTGTTTTGCGGGGTTCGTTTGGGAGGTATGGGAGTTGCCATTGGCAGTCATATAGGTAGAGAACTGGCAGCACTTTCATCCTAATGCAAAGTCAAGCTAAAACATACGCATAATCCACGATTACCTTATACTTCATTTCAGACTTAACTTAACACTTGTAAGCAGCAAATTGTTCATTTTTCTTTCTATCTTGTTGTTCGTTAAGTAAAGTTAACCACCCCACTCTTATTGCCACCCTAAATTTCTAATGATTCTGGACTTAATTGAATTCGATAACATCGATGACTCGATATATGGTTAGGGGTAATATTGTGTTTAGAGCGAAATATTTATGACCAAAATTGTATTTGAATCTGGTTTAAAAGCGATGTGTTTCGTCTTTACATTGGTATTCCTTGTAAGTTGTTCATCGTCAAAATCAAATTATCAGCGCGAGTATACGCGTATTTGGAAAGAGATCATAAAATCAGAAGCATGGAAGAATTCCTTTTTGGATAAGAACCCTGAAACCCAATCAAGAAATGTGGATTTTTATGCGACCACTACAGATACCGGTATAGCGGAAGATCGTTTTACCGCAAATATTGATATGGAAGCACTTTTTGATAAGCGTTTTAATTCTTTGGTGTCAAGAGCTTATTTTAAGATCATTTCAGAAGCCGAGAATGCCGATACTCGTCTTAAGTTAGAATTTAACCGATGGAGCAGTATGCATCGGGATACAGGCTTAAAAAAGGACCATTCCTTCAAAAAGAAGTATGAGACCGTATTACGAAGATACAATGCACATAAGGCGATGTTAGAAGGACTTAAATCATGGAATATTTTTAGCGATTTCAGATCAAACGACCTAGATTTTTTCAAAGCAGAAAATAGGAATGAAATTTATAAAATGTATCAAAACGGGAGTACGGAAGATAATATGATCAACTTTCTGGTATACAGATTAGCTGATTTATATCATTACGAGGACTAAGGTAAAAGGATCCAAAACTTTTTCGTCGTACATTTATATTTATAAGTCATTTATTTGGAATGAGCGAAAAAAATCTTAAAATAGCTTTATACGAATTTTGTCAAGTGTTTGTTGACGAAAGATCTAACCGTATTCAATCTCAAATAAAGGAACTTCAAATAGCCTTGGATTCAGAGACCAAAAGCAGTGCAGGCGACAAGCATGAAACAGGCAGGGCGATGCTACAATTGGAAAGGGAAAAATTGGGGCAACAATTGGCCGATGTACAAGAGTTGGGTCGAGTGATGCAAAAAATCGATATTTCATCCAAGAAAACCGTTGCTGCTTTAGGTAGTCTGGTCAAGACAACGAAGGCCAACTATTTTCTGGCAATCTCTGCGGGGGAGTTTAAATCGGGTGATGTTCCAAATTATTGCATTTCCCTAAATACGCCCATAGGTATAATGCTCCTGGGCAAAACCATGGGAGACACCATTGGGTTTAACGAGAATATATTAAAAATAATAGCGATCGAATAATAGGATTAATCCAAATCGGGACGCCTTCGATGCACCTTTTTTAAAGCATCTTTTTTCTTGGATTTCAGTCTTTTTTCAATGGACGACCTTGAAGGCTTTGTTTTTCGTCTTTTTTTTGGAACCGTAAGGGCAAACGCTATGATATCCAATAAACGTTTGGTGATAATTTCTTTGTTTTTATGTTGACTTCGACTTTCATCGGATTGCAGTATCAAAACATTATCCTTGGTGAGTCTACTTGCAAGTTTATTGTAAATGCGATTTTTTTCCAGTAATGACAAAGCATTTGAATTTTCAACATCAAAAGTCAATTCAACTTTGCTGGAAACCTTGTTCACATGCTGTCCACCTGGCCCACTACTCCGAACTGCTTTAAGTTTAATTTCTTGAATGAGGCCTTTTTTATCCATCTTAATTATAGGTTCAAGCGCTGGTTTATGGTCTCGATTGAAATGTTCAAAAACACGTTTCTTTCGGGCTCTAAGGCTATGGGGTTATTAAAATAGATTTTCTGTTCTTCATAAATACCTTCTATCATATAATAACCTCCTTTGTAAAAAGAACGCTTTACCACGACTTCCAAACCTGATTTTTCTGAAACCCTAAATTCATGGGCGTACACAATGATACGTCGTTTTGTATCGGCATATGATTTTACAATATTAATGGGGATTTTATTAGCCTCTCCAAAAAGGGAGGCGATGTAAAGGTCATTGGGGTGCTCATATAAATTCTTGGGTGTATTTTTTGCGATGACCTTATTGTCTTTTAGGACTACGACGGTGTCAGCAAAAGGTAGCATATCGTTATGATCGTGGGTGGCCGTGATTACCGTGACACCTTTGTTTTTTAAATACCCAAAGAGGTTTCTTCTAAGACCGTTTTTCCTAAAATTATCAATATGGCTAAACGGTTCATCCAATAATAGAATCTCTGGTCGTTCGGCAAGAACACGGGCAAGTGCTACACGTTGCTGTTGCCCGCCACTCAAATATTTTACTTTTACCTTGGCGAAATGGGTCATTTCTATCATTTCCAACAACTCAAAGGTTCGCGCTTTTAATTTTTCAGGCTCAAATACGGAAAGGAATTCACTTACGTTTTCCTCTACCCGGGTAAAAGGCATTAGGTCAAAATCCTGTGAAAGGTATTTCATGTAAGATTCTCCCGGGACCAGATTATAATTTGGCCCCAATATTTGGGTTTCATCCCAATAAACCTTACCAATTTCAACATTCAATAAACCATAAATAATTTTCAGCAAGGTGCTTTTACCACATCCACTTTCCCCAATTATGGATACATGCTCACCTTTCGATACTTTTAGATTGATATCTTCAAGCACCGGAACTTTATCATAGGAAAAAGAAACATGGTCTACATGTAGCATTGTACAAGGGTCTTATAACGGACAAAAAAATCCGTTTCAATTAGAAACGGACTTTATGTTAAAATATTGATGCAAATCGAATTTATTCTTTGAATTCTTTCAATACAGCCTGATTGGGCAATTCTTCAAATCCCATATTAAACAAGGTGAAACCAAAAATATCGGCATACTGTTCAATGGTTTTACTAACGGGTGTGCCGGCACCGTGTCCTGCATTGGTTTCAATACGAATCAAGGTCGGATTTGTGCCTGCTTGCTTTTCCTGTAGTGCTGCTGCAAATTTAAAACTGTGTGCTGGTACAACCCTGTCATCATGATCACCGGTTGTAACCAAAGTAGCCGGATATGCAACGCCTTGCTTTACATTATGTACTGGGGAGTATGCTTTTAGATAGTCGAACATTTCTTCACTTTCTTCAGAAGTACCATAATCATATGCCCATCCTGCGCCCGAAGTAAAAGTATGATAGCGAAGCATATCCAAAACACCGACTGCTGGTAATGCTACCTTCATTAAATCTGGGCGTTGGGTCATGGTGGCGCCAACCAAAAGCCCACCATTACTGCCACCACGAATGGCCAAATATTCTTTTGAAGTGTAATTATTGGCAATAAGATATTCTGCAGCTGCAATAAAATCGTCAAATACATTTTGTTTTTTGGTCTTGATTCCCGCATCATGCCATTTTTTACCGTATTCGCCACCACCGCGAAGGTTGGGAACGGCGTAAACCCCGCCTTGTTCCATCCAAACTGCATTGCCGATACTAAACGAAGGGGTTAGGCTGATATTGAAGCCACCATAACCGTAAAGAAGCGTAGGGTTTTTGCCATTCATTTGTAACCCTTTTTTATGCGTGATGATCATGGGTATTTTAGTGCCATCCTTTGAGTTATAAAATACCTGATGGGATTCATAATCTTCAGGGTTGAAATCTATTTCAGGCTTCCAGTATTGTTCATAATCACCCGATTCAACATTGTATTTGTAGGAAGATCCCGGGGTGTTGTAGTTTGTGAACGAAAAGTAGAATTCCTTGTCTTCTTTTTTGCCGCCAAAACCACTTGCACTACCAACACCTGGGAGTTTTACTTCGCGTACCATTTTACCCTCATA
>CBDUKE010000073.1:0-16572 GCA_965367725.1 uncultured Maribacter sp.
GTCCTGTAAGAGAAGATTTCTTAACTGGTGATGGACCATCTTATTTTGGAGATAAGCAGGCATAAAAAAGAACAGCTGATACAATTTTCGAGGATTTTAAGGAATAGTAATAAAATTCTTACTTATTATAAAACGTGTGCTATTTTATCTTAAATATGTTCTTCATTAACATATTAAATTTTCGAAAACGTTGTATTTAACAAAATTTTATATATATTTGGTAAACCAAATTGGTAAACCAGTTTGGGCAACCAAAAAATCAACTTAATACTAACTCAAACTAAAATCCACATTCAATGAAAATAAAGTTATAAAAGGAAAAAAGGACAGGTGCACGCCTATCCTTTTAAAAAGATCACTTCTTTTGAGAGGGAAGTAATACTTATACGATACCATTGATATCATATTCTGCAAAATTACAATAAACATATGTATTTTAAGAATACGTGTCTTCGGTAAATTGTATTTAACATGCATAACGTGTTAAATGTAAAAAAGCAAAATTGACTAACATATTTTAACTAAAATTTAAATTTATGAAGATTACGTTATTAAAAAGGCTGTTACTGTTCGGAGCATTTATTTGTTTCTCAGCGGTATCGGCTCAGACGGTATCGGGTACGGTTACAGATTCTAGTGGCCCATTGCCTGGAGCAAGTGTTGTGGTTAAAGGAACTACAATTGGTACACAGACTGATTTCGATGGCAATTATACACTAGACGGTGTGGATGGTTCTGCCACTATGTTATATAGCTATATTGGGTATGCCACCCAAGAAGTTGCCGTTAATGGGCGGAGTGCTATTAATGTTACTCTCTTAGAGGACGCCAGCCAACTTGAAGAAGTTGTTGTTATTGGTTATGGTACACAAAAGAAGAGTCATACCACCGGATCAATTTCCAAAGTGGTAAATGATGATTTGGACCAAATTCCACTTGCCAGGGTTGATGATGCATTGATAGGCCAAGTATCCGGTGTTAATATTCAGGCAACTGATGGTGAAGCTGGATCGGCCCCTACAATTAATATTCGTGGTGTAGGTTCTTTGGCTGGTGATTCAAGTCCTTTGGTTGTAGTTGATGGTATTATAGTCGATTCCGACTTTTTAGGATCATTAAATATGAATGATGTTCAATCTTTCGAGATCCTAAAAGATGCGGCATCTTCTGCCATTTATGGTTCTAAAGGTGCAAACGGTATAATCATGATAACCACAAAAGGTGGTTTAGAAGGTAAAACTAGATTTAACTACAGCACTTTTACGGGTTATAAAGAGGCTAGGCATAGTGAACCTTATACATTTTCTATTGCTGAAACTGCTGCTGCTGAATTAGCAGCAACCGGTACCCTTTCTGATAGAACAAGGTATAAGCAATTAATCGGGATCGACCGTTCTTGGCAAGATGTAATTTTTGATGGTGGTACTATTAAAAGTCACTCTTTGAGTGCAAGAGGCGGTAATGATAAAACTAAATTCAGTATGGGTATCAACTATAGTCATGATGAAGGTGTTTTGTTGACCGATGATTTTAAAAGATACGGACTAAGGTTAAAGGTTGATACCAAAGTCAACGACAAATTTTCTTTTGGGGCTAGTTTTACTCCATCCTATACGAATAGAAGACGTTTTGATGGATCCACCCATGATATTCTTAGACAAACGAACTGGTTGCCGGTTTATCATGATGCCAATAGCATTCAATTTTTGAATAGAGTTAGGGATGGTGGAAGATATGCCGACGTACAAATAGGGGATTATGCGCTACAACGTCATTTTGATGATTATGATTTAGCTACCGGTACACCTGTTACCAGCGGTACTGATATCAGTAATACCTCAAATACAAACCCTGCTGCCAAAGTTTTAGAGCGGGATCGAAGAGATAAGAAGTTCAAATTGTTCGGTAGTGTTTATGGTGATTATAAAATAATAGACGGACTTAGTTTCAGAACTACGCTTTCAGGTTCCTATCAAGATACAAAAAGACATAGATGGCAAGGTGTTGAATCAAACAGAAACGGTGCTTCTGCAGCTTCTATGAATGAGCTTACGCAAAGAGAATTGTATCTGATTTCCGATAATTTCCTAAACTTCAACAAAGCTTATGACAAACATGAGATAAGTGCTATTTTAGGTGTTACTGCGGAAGCTAGGGATTTTACATTCTCAACTATAACAGGTACGGGTTATACAAACGATAATGTACAACAGATTACCAATGCAACTGTAATATCAAATGCAGATGCATTTGAATGGGAAAAGAGAGGATTGTCCTTTATTTCCAGGTTAAATTATGCCTACGACAACAAATATTTGGCATCCTTTAGTTTTAGACGCGATGGTAGTTCAATATTTGGGCCAGATTTCAAATATGGTAATTTCCCAGCCGCATCTGTTGGTTGGAATGTTGGTAACGAAGAGTTCCTCTCAGGTAGCGATGTAGTAAGTAGACTTAAGTTAAGGGCCAGTTATGGTGTAACTGGTAACGATATGTTGAACACCGGTAGTGTAGATATAGACAGGAGTACTGGTGGTAGCATAAGTACTGGTGATAAATTGGTCGATTATTATCCTTCACTTGCATTGTTAGCGGCAACATCTGCCTCTGTTGACGGCGGATTGGCCGGAGGTTTCAATCCAGTGAACATTGCCAATCCAGAATTACAGTGGGAGCGCTTGATCGAGTTTAACCCCGGTATTGATTTTGGTTTGTTTAAAAATGCAATTTCCGGTTCGGTTGATTATTACAAGAGAACAAGTGACCAATTACTATTATTCAACCCAGTTTCTGTAACAACAGGATTTGATAGTGCCTTGGTTAACCTTGGTGAAGTTCAAAATGAGGGTGTTGAGGTAGAACTGCGTACCAGAAATATCACACAAGAAAATTTCAGGTGGTCATCTACTATAATTGCAACAACGAACAAGAATACCTTGATTGATTTTGGTGATTCTAATGGGCAAATAACAAACGTTGATAGTAAAAGAGCTGCAGAATGGATCAACTTGGAAGGCCAACCTATATCTACATACTATGGTTGGGTTGTTGATAGGGATATTCCGTTGGAATATATTAATAATCCCTATCACCCAATTGGTGGTGAGGCACAGGATGTTTATGTGAAGGATCTAAACGGTGATGGGATTATCGATGATGAGGATAAGGCCGCAATAGGGGATCCTTACCCAGAGTTGGTATGGAGTTTTACCAATGACTTTAAACTTGGCAATCTTGATTTGAGTTTTATGTTCCAAGGATCACATGGTGCAGAGATTAGAAATATGGGGGATCAGTATATTTTCAACCATTTCAATAGCGCTCAGGATTTTGATACTGCGACAACACCTGATCAAGAGTTTATCAAACAAAAGATCTTTACTGATGATATCATTCAGGATGCTTCATATATAGCATTGCGTAATGTAAATATTGGCTATACTTTCCCATCAGATTTGGTTTCCAAGTATGGTGTTTCAAAACTTAGATTATATGCCTCAGGTCAGAATCTGATGTACAAAACCGCTGATGATTATACTGGTTTCAATCCAGAATCTATAGATAGGACTAATCCAACTACGTATGGTTACCAAAGAGCTGGTTCACCAATCTTCCGTACCATATCAGTTGGTCTAAACCTTGATTTCTAATTCAAACAATAATGAATAATACAAATATTATGAAACAAATAAAGATTTTAGTATTGCTTTTATTAGGAGTGGTTGTTACTTCTTGTTCTAGCGATTTTCTAGAGCCACTTCCTTCTTCAGGTACAACTGTAGAGTCTTATTTTAATAACGCCTCTGAGGTAGAAACTGCTGTGGTTAATCTATACGACGGTTTACAAGGAGTTAACTCTACGAGTACCAATGATAACCACAGTGTTATGTATGAATTCTATTTAACCGAAATGCGAAGTGACAATACCAGGACTAAAAGTCAGGAAGGTGAAGCTGCACAATTCGAGTTTTTTAATATAGAAGCTACGAACGGTATTGTAAGCGACTATTACGCCAGTTTTTATAATACCATATTCAGGGCCAACGTAGTTTTGGATAATCTTGATGCTGTTGAAAATGCAAGTGATGCAAAGGCATTTGAAGCTGAGGCCAAGTTTGTTCGTGCATATGCCTATTTTAATTTGGTGAGGTTGTATGGTGATATTCCATTGATTGATAAGGTCATTGCACCCTTGGAAACCGATGTTCAATTTACAAGAGTGGCAACATCAACAATTTACGACTTGATTGTAAGCGATCTTCAGACAGCAGTGGAAGGTCTGGATAATACGTACAGGACCCGAGCATCCAGGGCTGCTGCACAAGGCTTGTTGGCCAAGGTGTATTTGACTATAGGAAATTATCTTGGGGCACAATCCCTTTGTGAGGACGTTATAGGCAGTGGTTATTCCTTAGAGAATAATTTTGTCGATATTTTTTATAACGAGGACAATTCAGAAACCATATTTGCTATTGGTTATGAATCTGACTTGAGTAGTGATAGCCAAAACTTTTCAGCTGAGTGGTTGAACGCCGTAGGTAGAACTAGTGGTGTGAATTACGTTACTACTGATGCCGTAGCAGCTTTGGATGCTATCGGCGGAGATAGAACCGCTTATTCATATAGACCTGATCCAAGTCAAGTTGGGCAATTTCAAGTGGTTAAATACTTGCCAAACGGTGATGAAGACTTGGGGATATCGCCAGTTTCTTCTGACCCAAGATTAGCAGGTAATGATTGGATCGTACTTAGACTTGCAGACGTTTTATTAATGCATGTTGAGGCCATTATGGCCGGTGGGTCAGAAACTTCCAATGCATCAGCACTGGCTTCTTTCCAGGCTGTACGCGATAGAGCAGGATTGACCGATCCGGTTACCAACATAACCAAGCAGGAATTGTTGGATGAAAGAAGGGTAGAACTTGCTTTTGAAAACCAACGCTTTTTTGATTTATTACGATTTGATCAAGCAGAATCAGTGCTTTCGGCTTTCTCCGTGGCTAATGGTTTAGGATATTCTTCCTCTGATCTTTTATTGCCATTACCTCAAAATGAGATTAATTTAAGTAATGGTATGTTAACCCAAAATCCGGGATATTAATAGAGGTTCAATTAAAAATAAAATATAATCATGAAATATAAAACAAACATAAAAAGACCCATCAATACTTCGGTATTGATGGTCTTCGCGGCAATAGTTTCATTTTCTTTATTGTCATGTGACCCAACCTTATCTGCCTTGGAATATGATTTGCCTGACGCAAACTCCATTGCAGATGAAACACCACCAAGTGCTAATTTTGCAGCCTCGGTTACTGAAGATTATTTAACGTATACATTTGCGAACTTATCTTCTAGTGCTACTGATTATCTATGGGATTTTGGGGATGGCAATTCTTCTACAGATCTGGATGGTATCAACACCTATCCTGCTGTAGGGACATATACTATTACTCTTACAGCTACCGATAAATTGGGTGTGTCAAGCACTTTTTCAGAAACCATTGAGGTGGTTGAACCTGAGGAACCAGATGTTCCCAACCCTTCTTTGGTTAACGCTGATTTTGATAAACTTCCTAAATCTTCAGGTTCTGATTGTACTTGTTCCGGATGGATTAACAAGTCTATTGGAGACCAGGGAGAATCCAGTTCTGGTAATGGAGGTTCTGACAACGTTCTTAAATTTGATAATAATGAGCCAGATGCTGTTTATCAAGAATTTGAAGTTGTGCCAAACGCAGATTATATAATAGAAATAGTTACATCTTTTAAAAGTTTAGAAAATGTTTTGGGTCTACCGAGTTCACTTGAATTAAGAGTTTTGGCAGGCTCTGGTTATACCGCCGGTTATACTCCAACGTATTATACAGATCAAGCACTTATGCCTCAAGATGATTGGGGTTATGCTTCAATTGCACAAGTTGAAGATCCTGCAAACAATCTATTAGTTGAGGTACAGGATAATCCTTCTGATGACAGTTATATTACCTATACATATTTCTTTAATGCAGGGGCAAATAATAGTGTTGCGCTCTTCGTAAGAGGTATAGGAGGCCCTGCTACAGGCGGTGGCGGAGGTGACTTCGGATATAATAGTGGAGAGGAAGAAATACGAGCTGATTCTGTTACTATTACTGCTATCAATGAGTAATTTGTAAAATGAAATACATCCAAAGAAATATAGTACCATTTTTATTAATAGTATTTCTATCTGTTAACGCTACTTCTCAAAACAAGAAAAGTAGCGTTGCAGATTCGGATGAAAAAGTTGAAAAACCTACTAAAAGGAAAAAGAAGGTAAAACTTCCTGAAATTGATTTAAGTCATTGGAAGGTTACCATTCCTGAAGGAGAAGGTAAAGGAGGAGCTATTAGTGTAGAACCACCAAAAATTTTGGATTACGCCAATAATGAGACTTTAAAGCCCTTTATGTACAACGAAAAGGGGGCACTGGTTTTTTATGCCTATCCGACTTCTGCTACGACGGCAAATACCAAGTACTCTAGATCAGAACTTCGGGAACAAATGGTTCCTGGTGATGATAATGTAAATTGGACTTTTAAACAGGGTGGAACATTGAAAGCAAAGCTTGCAATGGATGAGGTTACGCGTGATAAAAATGGTAAATACCACAAAGTAATAATACTGCAAATTCATGGACGGTTAACAGATGAGCAACGAGATTTTATTGGGCAAAAAGATAATAACGCACCTCCAGTATTAAAGGTTTATTGGCAGAATGGTAAAATTAGGGTCAAGACTAAGAAGCTCAAATTTGCTGGCGTAGATGCAAAAGGAATATTGTACAAGGAAGCTTGGACCGATGATGAAGGATTTAACTTTGAAGAGGAAGTAGGTTTTGGTAAGTTCGATATTGAAGTTAAAGTTTCCGCCGGAAAACTAGTCGTTTCATTGAATAATAATGAATTTGCTGTTTATGAAAATAACAGCATAAAACGATGGAGCGTCTTTGAAAACTATTTTAAAGCGGGTAACTACTTTCAGTCTAGGGATGAAGGATCATATGCCAAGGTGAAATTTTATAAGCTAGAGGTTTCGCATTGATAAGTGAAATGCGAAAGTGGGCTTATAACCATTAATAAATTAAAGAGAGTTGTTTGAGTTAGTTTTTTTATTGGCCATACTGGCCCATTATAGGGCCGGTATGCCAAATAAAAGGCAAGGGATTATGGTAATTGACTTTATTTATATTAATTTCAACAAACCAATCTGGTTAACCAATTCTAAAGAGTATATAATTTAAAAGCATATGAAATTTGAAATCCTCACCAAATCAGAAAATCGGGAAGTTCAAAAAGAGATAATTTCGAACATTAAGGCCTTAATAGATTATAAAAATTTGGAACCAGGTGATAAACTGCCATCGGAGCGCATGTTAGCTGAAAAGTTCGGTGTTAGCAGGAGTAATTTAAGAGAGGCCATTCAGAAGCTAGAGTACTATGGCATTTTACTATCAAAACCCCAAAGCGGAACATTCATTGCTAATATAGGACCAGTGGCTATGAAAGGCATGCTTGAGGATATACTTAGACTGGATAACCCAGATTTTAAATCCTTGGTAGAGACCCGGATTTTATTGGAGTTAAAAACTGCCAGATTAGCGGCGTTGCGCAGAACAGACAAAGATTTAACTCAAATGAGGCAGGCATTGAATGCTTATAATGCCAAGGTTTTAAATGGCGAGGATGCTGTACAGGAAGACCTGTTGTTTCATCTGTCGATTGCAAAGGCCAGTGGTAATGGTACAATGAACACATTTATGTTGTTGATAACCCCAGAGATCATCACCAATTTTACTAAATACCATCTTTGTGATGAAAATCTAGCGTTTAGAGGAATTCAGGAACATGCAGATATTTATGAGGCCATTAAATTGCAAGACCCAAAATTGGCAAAAGAGAAAATGAAAATGCATTTTAAAATGCTATATGAATATGTCTATGACTTAAAAGTCTAAAAACTAAATGTTAAATCCAAGAAGATGAAAATGCACGCTTTTATCTTCTTACTAAATAAAGAGAGGGAAGAAGAAATACTTAAATCATTAATACTTTAAATTCCATGGTAGTTATACTTCAATTGCATACTGCCAAAGTCTTTTCTGAATTATTTAAGTAAATCTCCTTGATCAAATAATGTCACTATTCCATATCCCCAGAAAGGGTTGGATTCTGTACAATGACGATCAAAGAACTCACAGTAACTAAACCAAATATTATGAAAGTCAAAGGATTACGTTGGTTCATTATCGGTCTTATCTTTTTAGCAACCGTCATAAATTATATCGATAGAAGTGCACTGGGAATTATGTGGGGTAGTGAAGATCTGGAAGGGTCTATCTCGCACTCATTAGGACTAGATAAAAATGATTATGGAAATATTTTAAATATTTTTATGGTAGCATATGCCTTGGGTCAACTTTTTTCAGGTAAATTATTTGATAAAGTAGGAACACGAATGGGATATGTAATTAGCATTGGTGTTTGGGGTATATCTTCATTTTTACATTCAACAGTTAGAGGGTTCTTATCAATAGCATTTTTTAGAAGTACTTTAGGATTATCTGAAGCCGGAAACTGGCCAGGTGGTGTAAAAAGTAATGCCGAATGGTTTCCTATTAAAGAACGTGCCATAGCACAAGGATTGTTTAATGCCGGAGCTTCAATAGGTTCAGTAATAGCACCTATTTTTATAGCCACATTGTTCGTGGCTTATGGTTGGAGAATAACATTTATGGTTATTGGTTCATTAGGTATTTTATGGATTATCCCTTGGTTATTGATAAACAAAGCTGGTCCAAAAAAACACCCTTGGATTACTGAAGAGGAGCAAAAATACATTTTAGAAGGACAAAGCCAGGCAGATCAGGATGCTACAGAAGATACAAAAGGAAAATCTTTAAGTGAAATTCTTTCACATAAAGAATCTTGGGCTGTAGTTGTGGGTAGATTCTTTTTAGAACCAATTTGGTGGTTGTTTGTAGGGTGGATGCCTATCTATTTATTTGATGTTTACGGCTTTAATGTAAAGGAAGTAGGTATGTTCTTATGGGTGCCTTACGTGGGTGCAGCTATTGGTAGTATTTTGGGAGGATATGTTTCTGGTAGGATTATAGCCAAAACCAATTCAATAGATAAAGGTAGAAAAACAACTATTTTAATTGGTGGCGTTATCATGTTATTAGGTCTAATAGCAACAGTATTAATGGGTGATACTGCTGAAAAATTTGTAGCCATTGTATTCTTTGTTTTATTTGGATTCCAATTTGCTATTAGTAACGTACAAACACTTCCAAGTGACTTTTTTAGTGGAAAATCTGTAGGGTCATTAGCAGGCTTAGGGGGTATGATTGGAGTATTCTCTGTAATTATCATGAACTTTTTAGTGCCAATAATCGTTGAAAAATTCTCTTATACACCAATATTTGTGGCTATCGCAGTATTTGTACCACTTGGTGTAGGTGCAATTTATTACTTCGCGAAAAATATTGAATCAGTAGAGAAATAAGAAAAATAAAATAATAATAAATATAATTTACAGAAAAATGAGTAAGAATAAAGGAAAAGTAGCTGTAATTACTGGAGCTACAGGAGGTATAGGTTTCGCAGTAGCAAAAAGATTGGGTAAAGACGGATATACTGTGGTATTAAATGGTATTGAAGATAAAGCAGGAGCTAAACGAGTTGAAGAACTTAAAGCTGAAGGAATCACTGCTGAATATTACGGATTTGACGTTACTAAAGAAGAAGAAGTAACTGCAAACATCACCAAAATTGGTGAAAAGTACGGAAGAATAGACGTCCTTGTAAATAATGCAGGTGGATTAGGAGGCCGATCCAGGTTTGAAGAAATGACAACAGATTTTTACAGATTTGTAATGGCATTAAACTTGGATTCTGTGTTTTTCGCTTCAAGAGCTGCAATCCCGTTCCTTAAAAAGGGAGAACACCCTTCTATAATTAACTATACCTCAAATGCAGGATGGACTGCTGGAGGACCTGGAGCTGGAATCTATGGAACATCTAAAGCCGGAGTACATGCAATAACAAGAGCCTTAGCGAAAGATTTGGCTGAATACGGGATTAGAGTAAATGCAGTATCTCCTGGTACAATTGATACACCTTTCCATGCCCAAATTAAAGCAACCAAACCAGAAGTTTTTGCTTCTTGGGCAAATAGTATCATGCTAGGAAGATTGGGTCAACCAGAAGATGTAGCTTCTGTTGTTTCATTCTTGGCAAGTGAGGATGCATCCTTCGTGACAGCTGAAACAATCCAAATTGGTGGCGGACAAGCATTAGGAATCTAAATTAAAGTTTGTATTAAATAAAATTGCAGTTAAAAAAACAATAATAAACTAATACGATTTTATATGAAAAAAGTAGTAACATTCGGAGAAATTATGTTACGCTTGGCACCTCCAGGGTTTTTAAGATTTTCACAAGCAAATAGTTTTGATGTTGTCTATGGTGGCGGCGAATCGAATGTGGCCGTTTCTTTGGCCAATTACGGCGTTCCGGTTGATTTTGTGACCCGTCTGCCTAATAACGATATAGGGCAATGTGCGTTAATGGAAATGCGCAAAAGAGGCGTTAATACCCAGAACATTATATTCGGAGGTGAACGTTTGGGCATCTATTTTTTGGAAACGGGCGCTGTAAGCCGTGGAAGTAAGGTTGTTTATGACCGTGCACATTCCGCCATTTGCGATATTAAACCTGGAATGATTGATTGGAAAAAGGTATTTGATGGGGCTGGTTGGTTTCATTGGACAGGTATTACGCCAGCCATTTCCCAAGGTGCAGCAGATGTTTGTTTGGAAGCAGTTAAGGCTGCAAGTGCTTTAGGAATTACCATTTCAACGGATCTTAACTATCGTGCAAAATTATGGAATTATGGGGGCGACCGTGAAGCCATAATGACCGAACTTACGTCGTATTGTGATGTTATATTGGGAAATGAGGAAGATGCGGAAAAACACTTTGGTATTAAACCTGAAGGATTGGATATAACCACACAGGGCCATGATGTAAAAGCTGAAGCTTTCCTCTCAGTCTGTAAGCAAATGATGGAGAAATTTCCAAGAGCCAAAAAGGTGATTACTACTTTGAGAGGTTCAATTTCAGCATCACATAACACTTGGGCCGGAGTACTTTACGATGGTAAAAAGATGTATGAGACAAGGCAATATCAAATTACCGATATCGTAGATAGAGTTGGTGGTGGCGATAGTTTCATGGGAGGATTGATTTATGGTTTATTGAAGTATCCCAAGGATGATCAAAACGCATTGGATTTCGCTGTAGCAGCCTCTTGTTTAAAACATACCATAAAAGGGGATGCCAACTTGGTAACCGTTGAAGAAGTTCAAAAATTAGCCGGAGGTGACGCTTCAGGTAGAGTTGCTAGATAGTAGGTTAAAATTTGAATTCGTACTAAAGTATTACAAGAAATTAGCATAAATTAAATAGTATTAGCTGGTGTTCATTTTGGTCAACTATAAATGAAAAAATCAATAGCAATAATTTGTGGCGGTGGTCCTGCTCCGGGAATCAATACCGTAATTAGCACTTTAGCCAAAACTTTTCTTAAGGATGGTTATGAGGTGCTAGGTGTGCACCATGGCTACAAAGGATTGTTCTCTGAAGAACCCTCGGTAAAGGTTTTTGATTTTTATCGTGCTGATCGGATTTTTAGCTTGGGTGGATCTACATTGATTATGAGTAGATTTAAACCTAAGGATAGTGATTTTAAAGATGATTTTTTCAAAAAGAACAATGTTAAGTTATTGGTTACTATTGGAGGGGATGATACAGCATCTACTGCTAGCAGATTAACAAAATATCTTTCAAAGCAAAAATTGGATGTTGCCCATATCCATGTTCCGAAGACGATTGATAATGATTTACCTTTACCTGATCGGAATCCAACATTTGGCTTTCACACAGCTAAAGATGAAGGTGTTCGGATCGGTAATACAGTTTATGAAGATGCGCGCACCAGTGAAAATTGGTTTGTAGTTTCGGCAATGGGAAGATCTGCAGGACATTTGGCTTTCGGAATTGCATCCGCTTGCCATTTTCCAATGATGATCATTCCAGAAATGTTCAACAAAACAAATATTACTTTTGAGAAAATAACCAATTTGATTATTTCTTCCATAATAAAAAGTAAAATACGTGGAATTGAATATGGTGTTGCCATGGTAAGTGAAGGCGTTTTTCATTTTATGGAAGAAGATGAAATTAAAAATTCAGGAATTAATTTTACCTATGATGATCACGGTCATCCTGAACTGGGAAATGTGAGTAAATCCCATATTTTTAATTATGTATTACAGGTAAAATTAAAGAAATTAGGGCTTGATATAAAATCAAGACCAGTGGAAATTGGCTATGAATTAAGATGTTGTAATCCAATAGCCTTCGACTTAACCTTGTGTACTTTATTGGGTATAGGAGTTAAAAAACTATTTGATCAAGGGGTAACAGGTTGCATCGTAAGCGCAAATTCCAAGGGAGACATAACCCCACTATATTTAAAGGATTTTGAAGATGAAAACGGAAAAGTCCAACCTCGATTGGTAGACATAGAATCAGATATGGCGCAATTGTTCATCAAGAATCTTATTTATATTAGAGAAACAGATTACGAAGAAGCCAAGAAATACGTTGAAAATCCAATGGATTATGATTTCAATAAAGTATTGAACTGGGCTTAGAAAATTTATAATTTTATAATACGATCAATAAAAATGGCACAATATTCAAGATTAGAAGTAGCACAGGTAATGAAGGAGACCGGAATGGTCCCTCTATTTTATCATCCCGATATTGCATTGGGTAAAAAAGTATTGAAAGCCTGTTATGATGGGGGCGCTAGATTAATGGAGTTTACCAGTCGCGGGGATTTTGCATTTGAGATATTTGGCGAATTAAATAAGTATGCCATTGCTGAACTTCCAGGGATGATCATGGGTGTAGGATCGATTACAGATGCAGGCGCCGCTTCATTATACATGCAATTGGGAGCAAATTTTATAGTTACGCCTTCACTTCGGGAGGATATTGCAATAGCTTGTAATCGTAGAAAAGTGCTATGGTCACCTGGTTGCGGTTCTTTGACTGAGATTAATAAAGCAGAGGAATTGGGCTGTGAGATCGTTAAGCTTTTTCCAGGATCTACCTATGGTCCAGGTTTTGTTAAGGCAATAAGAGGCCCACAACCTTGGACCAATGTGATGCCAACAGGAGGAGTCAGCACCGAGGAATCCAACCTAAGAGGGTGGTTCGATGCAGGGGTAACCTGTGTGGGGATGGGTTCCCAATTAATCAGTAAAGATGTGCTAACCAAAAAAGACTATTCAGGATTGGAAAAAACCGTGAGGGAAACCTTGGCCACGATTGTAAAAGTTAGAAAATAACAATATGGAAGGACCAAAAGCAAGTACATCAATTTTTAAGAAAATACTTGCTCTGGTATTGGCTTTCGGCCCAGGCATATTTGCAATTGGTTATACCATTGGTACAGGGAGTGTAACCTCGATGATTGTGGCAGGTAGCACTTATGGTATGCAGCTGCTTTGGGTGCTTTTGATCAGTTGTGTCTTTTCTGGATTATTGATGTACGCTTATGGTAATTATGCCCTAATTTCTGGCGAGACAGCATTATACGGTTTCAAAAAACATATCAAAGGGGGCAAAATCATCGCCATACTTATTATTATAGGCATATCCTTTGGACAATGGAATTCCTTAATGGGTATTCTTGGAATTTCGGCCAGTATTATCTACGAGATCTTCCTTATATATTTTCCACAACTTGAAGGATTCAAGTACGAAACTGTTTTGATTGTGGCCATAGTTGTCATTGCTATCATGTATGCTCTTTTATTGGTCGGTAAGTATACTTTTTTTGAAAAAATCCTAGTGATTTTTGTAACTATAATGGGACTTTCTTTTATCATTTCCCTGTTTATGGTGTATCCCTTACCTATTGAAGTTGTGCAAGGATTAATCCCTTCGGTGCCTAATGTTGAAGGAGGTAAAATGATGGTAGCTGCATTCGTGGGAACCACTATGGCAGCAGCAACTTTTTTATCACGTCCACTTTTTGTCAAGGGAAAAGGTTGGACGATTAAAAATCGCTCGCAGCAAAAGAAAGATGCCATAATTGCTGCAATTTTGGTTTTTATTATCAGTGGTTCTGTTATGGCCGTTGCCAGTGGAGCATTGTTTCATCAAGGGCAACCAGTGACAGAAGTTTTGGATATGGTAAATACCTTGGAGCCGATAGCAGGTAAATTTGCATTGACCTTGTTCTTTTTTGGTACGCTTAGCGCGGGACTTTCATCGATTTTTCCCTGTCTGTTAATTGCACCCATCTTGGTTGCCGATTATCAATCGGGAGAATTGGATACCAATTCCCGTCAGTTTAGAGTAATTACAGCCTTCGCCTGTTTATTTGCATTGATAGTTCCTGTTTTTGGAGCCAACCCCATAGAGATGCAGATCATATCACAGGTATTAAACGTTTTCGTATTGCCATTGGTTATTGTTGGGATTATGCTGCTTATCAATAATAAAAAGATAATGAAAGAATTTAAGACTAGCATCTGGATCAATCTAGGTCTTATAGCGGCTTTCTTCTTTGCTTGTGTTATTTCATATAATGGAGTAATAGCCTTGTTCAATTATTTTTGAAGTACCTAATAAATTGAAACAACCCATTTCGTTGGGATAAACGTGTTGGTATTGGGGTATTAAACCAAAAAATTATCATCCAAATACTTCTGGAATTTCTCCTTGTACTGTTCGCTTACGGGAATATATGTGCTTTTATCAAAAACTATACGGTTGCGTTCTACAGTAGTGATTTTGTCAAGGTTTACTATAAATGACCTATGAACGCGCATAAAATTTGTTTTGGGGAGAAATTCTTCCATCTTCTTCATGCTCATTAGCGTCATTATCGCTTTTTCCGATTGCTGGTGAATACGTACATATTCCCGCATTCCCTCAATATATTTTATATCGGACAAATTAATTCGCAAGATTTTATATTCCGACTTTATAAAGAGAAACTTATCGTTACTTTGAACCTCTGTATTTTCACTTTCTTTTGGCTTTATTCTTTCCTTGGCTTTTTCCGAAGCCTTTAAAAAATCAGCATAACCAATAGGTTTTAAAAGGTAATCAACGGCATCGACCCGGAATCCCTCCAAGGCGTATTCACTATAGGCAGTTGTAAAAATCACCTTTGGTGGGTTGTTCAACGATTTAACAAAATCCATTCCGGTCAGGTCTGGCATATTAATGTCAACGAACATTAAATCCACCTCATTTTCCTGTAAAAAAGAAATTGCTTGTAACGCACTTTCAAATTGACCCTCTAGGGCAAGAAAAGGGGTCTTCGCTATATAACTGGCAATTTGTTTTAATGCCAAAGGTTCATCATCTATGGCGATACATCGTATCATATGGGAATGTTTAAGTTTACGGCATATTTTTCCTCACTATCCACAATATCCAAATCATATTCTTTTTTGAATAATAAATCCAATCGTTTCCTTGTGTTTTCAACCCCTATGCCTGAAGCAGCATCTGCTTTTTTGGAATGATTACTATTTTCTATTTCAAAATTCAACTGATTTTCAGGAAATGACATCGCGATATGTATAAAGGACTTTTTGTTGTAGCTTATGCCATGCTTAAAGGCATTCTCCAGTAATGAAGTGAACAACAATGGCGGAATTGATTTATCCGGAATATTTTTGGGAATGTCAACATTGATAATGACCTTATCAGTAAACCGAAGCCGCATAAGTTCAATATAACTTTGTATGAACTCCACTTCCTTTTTAATGGGTGTAAGGTTTTCTTCAGAATCGTACAATAGATGCCGCATTAAATTGGAGAGTTTTAGGATGGCTTCTTTAGCTTCTTCCGAATCAATATCTACCAAGGCATGAATATTATTGAGCGTATTCATAAAAAAGTGTGGACTGATCTGGTTCCTTAAAAAAGCCAGCTGGTTTTCTATACTTTCTTTTTGAAGCTTAAATTTTTCCTGTTCCAAGTTGGCCCAACGCATCGCTATTTGCAAACCTGCATCAAAACCTACCAATAGTACCGCTAACATGATAAAATTGACATAGGCCGGAATTGGACCCCGATTATTTTGCCTAGGAGGCATAGGCGGAGGAAGCTCTCTTCCCAAAACTTCTTCAGAAGCATTTTCAAATGGCCTTTCCATCGCATCCGGGGGTGGGGGAAGCCGTTGTTGGTCTAATCTATCATCCAAGGTATAAATCAAGGATGTACTAACTATAATCAGTGCCAAAGTGATTATAAAATAGCCAACTTTTTTGCCTTTAAAGAAAAATAAAGGCATCAATAAAAACCGATGAACCAAAAACAGTCCTAGCAGGGGTAAATTGTTTTTCCAAACTTCAAAAACATGGCCCCAATCAATGCCATCTTGAAACTGACTGAACAATAAGGGTGATGCGAACAACAATATCCAAAATACGAGAATAATAAAGGGCTCAAA
>CBDUKE010000074.1:0-16526 GCA_965367725.1 uncultured Maribacter sp.
TCTTGAACCACTCGAATACCTCATAAGAGTCGCCAAGGGCAAAGTGGGTTTTAATGTATATTTTACTGACTTGATCAACAAGCAACACCAAGGCAATAAGCAATAAGGACTTTTTAATACTCATTCGATAAATTATAGATGGGCAAAAATAGGTATATTATTCGGTTTTTTTTAAGTAGATATTGCCCGTCGTTGTAACCAAATTAAAATAATCGGCTCCCTTGGGTATATTCCCAATTTCAGTACTTCCAAAGCTGTTTTTAGTTTCAATGGTTGCCCCTTTTGAATACACATAAATGTCACCACTTCGGGTTACTGCATGCGTTATACCATTTATAGTTTGAAAATTACATGTGCCATCATCCAGAATAACTTTTAAATCTTTATAACTGCCTTTAGCATAGACATTGGTATTGGACCCAAAAAGATGGACATTCATATTTTCAGGAAGCTGCACTTTTAATGATATTGAAATCACCTTATGTGCGCTTAACTTATCATTGGGTTTTATAAAGTTCGGTTGAAATCCTGTGCTTATTACAATTGATGGGCCATCTTCTTCTAGCTTAACCACTAAATCATTTTTGTACTCTCCGTCAATAAGCGCTTCTACTACAATCTCTTTTGATAGTGTTGTTGTTAGCTCAACCTTAAAGCAGTTATCAGCATCAATAAGAATAGATGAAGTATCAGTTTTGAGAACGGATTTTTTGACCACCTTTTGGGCATTCAACAATCCAAAGGATAACAACAAAACCAGAAAAAATACGCCTCTTCCCATTACTAAGCATAAAAAAACGCCCATAAGGGCGTTCAGTTTATTTTTGCATGTTTTTTGCCTCGATGCTGAGTGTAGCATGAGGAACCAATTTTAAGCGTTCCTTCTTGATTAGCTTACCAGTTACGCGACAAATACCATAGGTTTTGTTCTCAATGCGCAACAGAGCATTTTTTAGATCACGAATGAACTTTTCTTGGCGAATGGCCAATTGTGTATTCGCTTCTTTACTCATAGTTTGAGAGCCTTCTTCAAAAGCCTTGAACGTGGGCGAGGTATCATCAGTACCATTATTACCATCGTTCATATATGAACTCTTCAATAAATCCAAGTGACTTTTTGCTTTCTCAATTTTTTCCTCGATCAAAGATTTGAATTCTGCCAAATCTTTATCTGAATATCTTACGTTTAAATCTTGTGCCATTTTGTTAGTGTTTTTCAATAAACAATTTTGTGTTCACTTGGTCAAAGGCAATTGCCGTGCCATTTTCCAATTTATCCTCAAAATTCAGTTCTGCTGTTAGCGTTTCTGCCTTAATATAACTTAAATTACTTTCAACGGCATTTTCGACCAGACCATCTTTTAAGATTTTTATGTCAATTTTATCGGTTACCTCATAACCAGATTCCTTTCTAATATTTTGAATTCTGTTTACAAGCTCCCGTGCAATACCTTCTTTTCTAAGATCATCGTTGATCGTTACATCTAGGGCTACGGTAAGTGGTCCTTGACTCGCTACCAACCAACCTTCAATGTCTTGTGAAGATATCTCTACATCCTGTAACTGTAAATTAATGATTTTATTTTCAATTTGTAATGATATTTCGCCCTCCTGCTCAATTTTCTGGATATCTTCCTGTCCTAAAGCACCTATACTTTGTGCAATTTGCTTCATTTCTTTGCCGTATTTTGGACCTAAAACCTTGAAATTAGGTTTAATACGTTTCACCAAAATATCGGATGCATCATCCAGGAGTTCTATTTCCTTAACGTTGACCTCTGACATGATCAAATCGGCAACAGCTTCAATCTCATGCCTCTGTTTATCATCCAAAACAGGAATCATTATCTTTTGCAAAGGTTGGCGAACTTTTATTTTTTCCTTTTGACGAATAGAGAGCACCAATGATGAAATGGTCTGTGCTTTCGCCATTTTACTTTCCAATGCTTCATCGATCAACGATGCATCATATTCCGGGAAATGGGATAAATGCACACTTTCGAACTTATCTTTTAAAGTGGTATTGGTCAAATCCTTATACAAACGATCCATAAAAAATGGTGCTACCGGGGCTGAGAGTTTTGCCACCGTAAGCAAACAGGTATACAATGTTTGATAGGCAGAAATCTTATCTTTTTGATAATCCCCTTTCCAGAAACGTCGTCTACATAAACGCACATACCAATTACTGAGGTTTTCCTGGACATAATCAGAAATAGCCCGTGTAGCCTTAGTTGGTTCGTAGTCGGCATAGGCTTCGTCTACCTTTTTGATCAACGTATGTAATTCAGATAATATCCAACGGTCAATTTCTGGGCGTTCATTCAAGGGGATGTCATCCTCAGCATAGGAGAATGCATCAATATTCGCATATAGCGCAAAGAACGAATAGGTATTATAAAGTGTTCCGAAAAACTTTCGTTTTACCTCAACGATGCCTTCAATATCAAATTTAAGGTTATCCCATGGGTTGGCATTTGAAATCATATACCATCGTGTGGCATCTGGTCCGTGATTATCCATGGTCTCGAAGGGATCAACAGCGTTACCAAGTCGTTTCGACATTTTCTTACCATCCTTGTCCAAGACCAAGCCATTTGACACTACATTCTTATAGGCCACAGAATCGAACACCATAGTAGCTATGGCATGTAACGTATAGAACCATCCCCGGGTCTGATCAACTCCTTCAGCAATAAAATCTGCAGGAAATGTCTGTCCCTTATCAATCAAATCCTGGTTTTCAAAAGGATAATGCCATTGAGCATAAGGCATAGAACCGCTATCGAACCAAACATCTATCAAATCGCTTTCCCGTTTCATAGGTTTACCCGATTTGGAAACCAAGGTAATTTGATCAACTATATTTTTATGAAGATCTATTTTATCATAGTTCTCTTCACTCATATCACCCACAACAAAATCAGCAAAGATATCCTCTCCTAAAACACCAGCTTCAACAGCCTTGGCCATTTCACTCTTGAGTTCCTTCACCGAACCAATAATAAGTGCCTCCGTACCATCTTCGGTACGCCAAATAGGTAGTGGCACTCCCCAATAACGTGAACGCGAAAGATTCCAATCATTGGCATTCGCCAACCAGTTGCCAAACCTGCCTTCACCAGTTGCTTTGGGCTTCCAGTTAATGGTCTGATTGAGTTCGAACATACGATCCTTGACATCGGTTATCTTGATGAACCAAGAATCCAAGGGGTAATATAGAATAGGCTTATCGGTACGCCAGCAATTGGGATAACTATGCACATATTTTTCAACCTTAAATGCCTTGTTCTCTTCTTTTAATCGAATGGCAATTTCAACATCGACAGACCTTTCTGGGGCTGCGCCATCATCATAATATTCGTTCTTGACGTATTTACCGCCCAATTCCTGCATCTCCGGTCTAAATTTGCCTTGTAGGTCAACTAGGGGAACGGGATTCTTGTTCGCGTCCAAGACCAACATAGGTGGCACCTCAGGAATCGCTTGCTTGGCAACCATGGCATCGTCGGCACCAAATGTAGGGGCTGTATGTACTATTCCAGTACCATCTTCAGTAGTTACAAAATCCCCGGAAATTACCCGAAAAGCATTTTCAGGATTTTGATAGGGTAGCGTATAAGGCAATAACTGTTCATATTTTATGCCTACCAATTCCTTACCGACTATACTACCAATAATTTTATATGGAATCTTTTTGCTATCTGAAGAATAATCGGAAAACGCGTCTTCATTCTCAGCTTCAAAGAATTTTCCGCTGAATTGCTTTGCAACCAAACTTTTTGCCAAAACCACTTTGATTGGATCAAAAGTATATTGATTAAAGGTTTTGACTATGGCATACTCGATTTTTGCCCCAACAGTCAAGGCCGTATTCGAAGGTAACGTCCATGGGGTTGTTGTCCAAGCCAGGATATGAATATCTCCTTCGATTTTATCAAAAGCACTCGGCAAAGAATCCCTTTTAACCTTAAACTGGGCGGTAACCGTAGTATCTGTTATGTCCTGATAGGTTCCAGGCTGATTCAATTCATGCGAACTTAGACCTGTGCCCGCTTTTGGTGAATAGGGTTGAATGGTATATCCTTTATATATTAAGCCCTTATCATAAATCTGTTTTAGCAACCACCAAACCGATTCCATGTACTTTGACTTATAGGTGATGTAAGGGTCATCCATATCTACCCAATAGCCAATTCTTTCGGTCATTTCATTCCAGACATCGGTATAACGCATTACGGCTTTCTTACAGGCTTCGTTATATGCTTCGACAGAAATCTTTACACCAATATCCTCTTTGGTAATACCCAACTCTTTCTCAACACCCAACTCAATAGGAAGTCCATGTGTATCCCAACCCGCTTTTCTTTTCACCTGAAAACCTTTCATGGTCTTATAGCGTGGAAAGATATCCTTGATAGTTCTAGCAATTACATGATGAATTCCTGGCATTCCATTTGCCGAAGGCGGACCTTCATAAAATATATAGCTAGGATTACCTTCTCGAGCGGAAACACTTTTTTCGAAAATAGCATGTTCTTTCCAGTATTGCAGTTCTTCTTTTGCAACCTTAGGTAAATCCAATCCTTTGTATCCGGCAAACTTCATTGTAGCGCTTATAATGCTTTATTTAACAAGGCTGCAAAATTATAACTTTAGATTGAATTAATTCCAAATTACATCAAATGAAATACAGGCATTTAACGCCATATTCAATAAATTTTAAAACAAAGCATCCAAAAATGGGAATGTTACGTATATCTTTGCAGTTAAAATAAATTAAACACAAAAAACCAAAACAAAATGAGAAAAGTAATTTTAAGTGCAATTTTAATGGTAGCGATGAGCGTATCATTCATTTCTTGTAGAGAAACTGCTGAAAAAGCCAAAGATGCAACAGAACAAGCTGGAGAAGCTATGGGCGAAGCTGCTGATGCCGCTGGTGAGGCTGTAGAAGGTACTATGGAAAAAGCTGGTGAAGCTGTTGACGGTGCCGTTGATGCTGCTGGTGAGGCTGTAGAAGAAGTTAAGGATGCTGCTGGTGAAGCTGCAGATAAAGCTAAAGAAGCTGGTAAAGATGTTAAAGATGCTGCAAATGATGCTGCAGACAAACTTAAGGAAAAAGCCAAGGAAGTTAAAGAAGTGGTTAAGGATTAACTACGCTTCAAAATAGAATACAACCCTGGCCAACTGGTCGGGGTTTTTTGTTTAAAAACTATAGCTTACCCCTAAAATCAGATTGGTGCCTGGGGCTGCAATACCTGAAGAATAAGAGCGATAAAGCTGGTTTGTAATGTTCTCTAAACCAAGGCTGACTTTCAAAGCATTTGTGAGACTGTACTGGCTACGCAAATTCAAAGTATACCATGACGGGGAATAGGGCAATCCGTTGGAATCCTGGGCATAAATGTAGCTCTTGTTCTGTTCGGAAGTCGCTAAATCGTTGTTTGCAATCTCACCATTGTAATTAATAAATAAATCAGTCTTTAGATTTTGATTTTTCCAGACCAAATGAAAATCACCAAACGTTGGTGCAACATGCCTTGCAGGCGTATCAGTACCATCCTCTTCTTCTTCAATACCCGCTGTTAAAGTCAAATTAGAAACCAAGGATAGGTTTTCCGTAAGAAATGCCTCTAAACCAAACTCAAATCCATATACATAAGCTTTAGCGGCATTTTGCATGGCCTGTACATTGCTCAATTCACCATTGTACTCAATTTGCGATTGACCATTAAACTGATAATCCCTTCGTACCAAGGCATCTACCAAATAGGTATAAAAAGCAGCACCTTTAATAACAACTTTGTCCTTTAAATTTTTTTGAATCCCCAATTCAACATTATAGGCATATTCTGGCTCCAAGTCAGGGTTGGGAACAACAACAGAGCCTGGTTCAGAATCAAAGACCTTACCCACATCGTCTATATTTGGGGAACGAAAACCGGTTGATCCATTAAAGGTAATTTGAAGGTTTGCTCTTGGGAACCAGCTAAAACCTAAACTGCCAGTAAGTGCTCCAGTGCTTACATCGGCATTATCAAAAGGAAAAGGATAAAAGGTTTTATCAAATTCGGCATCAATCCAAACATGACTGTATCGCAAACCTGAAAGTAGTGTAAAATTAGGTTTTGCTTTGTATTCCCCACTTAGATAACCCGCCACAGTTTGCCAAGATGAACCATCAGGATAACGGGATGCTGCATCTGTTTTTACATTTGTGGAGACATTCTTTTGACTACCCTCTGAATTTACGTAGTTATAAACATATTCTACTCCGTAATACAACCGAAGATCACCGATTTTCTTATTTTCGAAATCTATGTTCGTAGATAAGGCATTGACCATTTCTTTTGTGGAATACAAAATAGGATCTTGAAAATCGCGGTCGTTTCGACTTTCTTCAAAATACTGGTATGCGGTGGTTATCTTTAGTCCATCATAAAACTTTCCCTTCCCTTTTTTATTCACTTGAATATTCCCCATAAACCACTTTTGGGGGCCGTAATACCATTCGGCTGAACGAAGTCCCGTACCATCCTCAGAGGGTCTTATCAATCTATCATAACGGGAATAATCAGATGTTTCAGCATAAAACAATCCCATATTCAAGTTCCAATTGTTATTGGGCTTATGGGTTATTTTTTGCATCAAATTTACTTGGTCATAACCTGTAGATACTTGTTGCTGAGTATTATCATTAGCTACCAAAGCGTCAACACCATTGGTGGTAGTGACATAATTTTTTCTTAAGTAGGAATCCGGACCTCTAGATCCCATTTTAAGGTCATCAAAACTGTTATAGGAAACACTGGTTAAATATGCCCATTTCTTTTTGCCAAGATTAAAATCTAAATGGGCCGTATTTTCTTTGTTTGCTGAGGCAAAACGATAATTGGCATTACCTGAAAATGAAAGGCTATCAGTATTTGAAAGTATTGCATTTTTCGTATAGAAATTCATCACGCCACCAATGGCATCACTTCCATAAATGACCGATCCTGGACCGAAAATAACCTCAGTATTCTTTATGCTGTATGGGTCAATGGCTATTACATTTTGAACATTGCCTCCACGAAAAATGGCATTGTTCATTCGAACACCATCAACGGTCAACAATAATCTATTGGTTGCAAAACCCCTGATCATTGGACTGCCCCCTCCCAATTGACTTTTTTGGACAAAAACCTTACCACTATTTTGTAATAAATCTGCAGATGTTTGCGGATTGGCAAATGCAATTGACCTGGCATTCATCGAGGCGATTTTATGCGGAATATCCTTCTTCTGTTGCTCCCATTTGGAGATTGACATAACGACCTCGTCCAACTGTTCAGGTTTAATCACCATATAGGCCCTAGCATTGTTCCTTAGTAATTGTGATTTG
Organism: uncultured Maribacter sp.; assembly: GCA_965367725.1. Lineage (GTDB taxonomy): Bacteria > Bacteroidota > Bacteroidia > Flavobacteriales > Flavobacteriaceae > Maribacter_A. The sequence continues at coordinate 7,388 of CBDUKE010000074.1, forward strand.
GATGATTTGAAAACCTCATAACTAATATGTTTAAAAGTGATGCGCTCATTGCTGCTAAAAATGGAAATATCGCAACTACCATCCAGATCAGATAGTGCCGTTTTGGATTTATCAGCATTGAAGACTGCCACATTGATGATGGGCTCTTTGGTGTATAAGTCCAAAACCCTTATTTCCTGAGCAGAACCGATAGCAAAAAACATGAAAAATATGATATATACTACCTTGTTCATACTAGCTGAAAACTTCATTTAAAATAGCGAGCGACTTAGGTTTTCGAAATCCCTGCAAATGTAATTCAAAATAAAGAACCAAAGATTGTAACAACTCTTGTCTGTTGGCCTTACTCATCTTGACTTTATGTATTGCATCAAAATTTATGCCCAAAAACCTTTTGAAGAAACTTAAATTCTCCCCAGATAAATTAGGATTTAAAGTAAGTGTATTCGTAAACGCTCCCTCCAATAGGTCAAAGTATGTTCCAGACATGTTTGTGGTGTCGGGATAGAAACCCAAATACTTGGTTAAACCAATTAAGAAATACATATGAAAGTTGGTGATTTCTGTATTTGTATCGAGCCATTGAAGTGCACTTTCCACATAATAAAACAACCCTTCGTTACGCTCCTCTTCCTGTATACTATTGGCCAACATTTCGGCCAAGAAAAGGGTTATCGCATTCTTTGATATCACAGAATGCAATGTTTGGTAATGATAGGTTACCTGGGCTTCACGAATAGATTCCAAGGTGCCTTTGTTTTTGTGGTTCGCCACCAATTCGAGCTGGGTCAATGGTTGAAAGTAAGCTGCTTTTAGCTTTCCTTTTTTAGAGGTGAGCACGCCTTTTAGCAAATATGATTTTAGGCCGTCAGACAATGTAAATGCCTTTACAATCAAACTTGTATCGCCATATTTAAGCGAGGATAATACAATGGCCCTGGTAGTTACTTGCATGAATGACACTTCGGTTTCTTCAAAGATAAAAGTATCTGCAAGAAAAGAGGACAAAAAGAAAAGGCTTTCCAATTCTTGGAAAGCCTTTTCAGTATTATATATCAGCTGTTTAGATTACTCCTTGCGCAAGCATTGCGTCTGCCACTTTAACGAAGCCTGCGATATTAGCGCCTTTTACATAGTTACAGTATCCGTCTTTTTCCATACCATATTCGATACAAGAATCATGAATATCTGACATAATGCCTTTTAATCTTTCATCAACTTCTTCCCTTGTCCAGCTTATTCGCAACGAATTCTGTGACATTTCCAAACCAGAAGTGGCAACACCCCCAGCATTGGAAGCCTTACCTGGAGCAAACAATATTTTTGCGCCTTGAAAAGCATGTATCGCATCAGCAGTTGAAGGCATATTGGCCCCTTCAGCAACGCACATACAACCATTTTTAATCAATTCTTTTGCATGGTCAAGATTCAGTTCATTTTGAGTGGCACATGGTAATGCTATATCACATTTTATACTCCAAGGTTTCTTACCTTTATGAAAAGTTGCTGATGCATATTTATCAGCATATTCAGAAATACGACCTCGTCTATTGTTCTTCAAATCCATTACGAAGTCCAACTTGTCATTGTCAATACCGTCTTTGTCATAGATGTATCCACTGGAATCTGACATCGTAACAACCTTACCCCCTAATTGAATCACTTTTTCAGCAGCGAACTGGGCAACGTTACCAGATCCTGAAATGACCACGGTTTTACCTTTTATATCCTCATTTTTGGTTTTAAGCATGCTTTGTGCGAAATATACGGTGCCATAGCCTGTTGCTTCTGGGCGAATTCTAGAACCTCCCCAAGAAAGACCCTTTCCAGTTAATACACCCGTGAACTCGTTTCTTATTTTCTTATACATTCCGAAAAGGAAACCAATTTCCCTTGCACCTACACCTATATCTCCTGCAGGTACATCAGTGTTTGGACCAATATGCCTGTTCAGTTCTAGCATGAAGGCATGGCAAAAACGCATTACCTCATCGTCGGATTTTCCTTTTGGGTCAAAATCTGAACCCCCTTTTCCGCCTCCCATAGGAAGCGTGGTCAAACTGTTTTTGAAAACTTGTTCAAAAGCCAAAAACTTAAGAATACTGGCATTTACTGAAGGATGAAATCGTAATCCTCCCTTATAGGGCCCTATAGCAGAGTTCATCTGGATTCGATAACCTCTATTAACGTGAATATCCCCATCATCATCAACCCAGGCTACTCTAAACGATAACAATCGCTCCGGTTCAACCATTCTCAAGAGAATGTTCTTTCCGCTATAGATCTCATTTTTAACGATATACGGAATTACTGTTTCAGCAACTTCCTGTACTGCTTGAATAAATTCGGGTTCGTGACCATTTCGGCCCTTTACCTCATCCATGAATGCTTTGATTTTTGCCTCCATATTAAGCTTTTAAATTTATTGTTTTATTAAATTGAAAATATAACGGCAAAAATATAGTATTCCTATAATTTAACACCTATTTTTTTAAAAATTCGATAATTAAGTTGGGTTTAAGGTTGTTGCCATTGACAGAATGACAATTAAGGTAGAAGTTATAGGGACTGAGCATTCTCTAAGTTTTGAGCGAGTTGAAGCGTGGGCAATGATGACTTAGCCTATGGCCTGTTCTAAATCTGCGATAAGATCGGCTTGATCTTCAATACCAACACTAAGTCGAATCAGGGCATCTACGACGCCACTTTTTTCACGCTCTTCCTTTGGTATACTTGCATGTGTCATGCTCGCCGGATGCCCGGCCAAACTTTCAACTCCGCCTAAAGATTCCGCTAAAGTGAATATTTGAAGTTTCTCAACAATTTTAATGGCGTCAGCATAGCTGCTTCCCTTTGTTATAAAGGAAATCATGCCTCCAAAACCATTCATTTGTGCCTTTGCAATATGGTGATTGGGATGGTCTTCAAATCCTGGCCAGTACACTTTTTCAATTTTAGGATGATTGGCAAGAAAGTTGGCAATAGCAATACCATTTTCACAATGCCTTTGCATCCGCACATGCAGTGTTTTGATTCCCCGTAACACCAAAAAACTATCCATAGGGCCACAAACCGCACCACTTGCATTTTGGATAAAATAAAGTTGGTCTGCCAATTTTTTTTCCTTAACGACTAAAGCACCAACAACAACATCGCTATGGCCACCCAAATATTTCGTTGCTGAATGCATCACAATATCAGCACCTAAATCCAACGGCAATTGCAAATAAGGAGTAGCAAAAGTATTATCAACCGCCAAAAGAACATCGTGCTTTTTGGCAATTTGCGAAACCGCTTTAATATCTATGATGTTCATCATTGGGTTGGTAGGAGTTTCAATCCAAATCAGTTTTGTTTTATCGTTGATACAAGCCTCAATATTATCGGGGTCCTGCATCCCAATAAAATGAAAGATGATTCCATATTTTTCGAATATTTGCTTGAATAGGCGATAACTACCTCCATATAAATCGTTTGTAGAAACAACCTCGTCCCCTGGATTCAATAACTTAATGACCGCATCCATAGCTGCAAGACCACTTGCAAAAGCAAGTCCGTATTGTCCATTTTCGATACTTGCCAAAGAATTCTCCAAAGCTGTACGGGTTGGGTTTGCACTTCGTGAATACTCAAACCCCTTATGACCTCCTGGCGTTGTTTGCGCATAGGTCGAAGTTTGATATATCGGAGGCATTACAGCGCCATAGGCTTTATCTGGTTGTTGACCGCCGTGAATGGTTTTACTATTGAATTTTAAGTCTTTTTTGCCCATAATTCATAATTTTCAATACAAATGTATCGTTATCTTTCGGAGATTACAATGAAGCTGTAACTTAGCATTATCAAAATTCAAAACCCTAATGAATTCCCCATTGCGTTTTCTACTATGTTTTATAATGCTCATTGGTTGCAATGATGAACATAAACTTACTTTTGAGCCACTTATCGTTTCTGATAATGATTGTACGGAATGTCCCAATATTTCAATTGAAATTCCCCAGGCTTTGGAACAGTCAAAACTTACAGAGGCCATTAACACTGCTCTTGAGGAAGAGCTGATTTCGCTTTTGGTTTTTGATGATGAGATTGAAGCGTCATCGATCTCGGAAGCCATTCAATCTTTTAAGAATGGCTATGCGGAACTGAAAAAATTATATCCTGATGAAACTACTGGATGGGAGGCTAAAATTTCGGGGGCAGTTTCATTTGAGAACAAAAACATGATTACCATTGCGTTGAATTCATATCTGTTCACTGGTGGGGCACATGGTTATAATACCAGAAGCTTTTTGAATTTCAACAAACGTAAGGGAAAAGAGATTCAAAACTGGGAGCTTTTCAAAGACCAAGATCATTTTGAGAATTTTGCCGAGGCAAAGTTTCGAATTCAAGAAAATATTCCCCAAGACAATCCAATCAATAGTACGGGATTCATGTTTGAGCAAGATGAATTCTACCTACCAGAAAACATTGGGTTTACTGAGAAAGGTTTAGTACTACTTTATAACCAATATGAGGTTGCATCCTATGCCGATGGGGCCATTGAATTGGTCCTGCCATATGCCGAGGTAAATAAATATTTGGCCAAAAAAGTGAAATCTTAAACTTAGACTTCGCTTATCAGCATTTTTTCGAGCGACAAGATTACACCAAGGTGCAACCCTTCATGGAACATATTGAACGCGATTGCATCTTCAACATCATTCAGGGTGACATTGGCACTTGTAGTATATGCATTAAAATCTTTGAACACGCTATTTTCATAATCCTCTTGGGCCCATTCTACAGTTGAAAACAAGAATCCTTTGATCATATTCAATTCTTCTTCGGTAGCTGTACCATCAGGGACAGTTCCTTTTTTGAATTTATCAACCAGCTCATTAGGTACTTTCATCGCTTGTCCACTTAAATTATAGACAAGAAGTTGTTGGGTTACCACAACATGGGCAATATTCCACCAGATATTATTTCGGTATCCTTTAGGAATCTTGAGTAATTGTTCCTTTGGCGTATTGGTAAGGATTTTATAAAGTATTTTTCTGTTCTGAAGTGTAATATTGAATAATTTTTCCAATTTGTATGATTTTAGAAGAGAATAAAAATAGAACATTCCATTGGAAATGGGTTTCTTTGTTTAACAAATAATTGATGTATCTACTGAAATAAATCCAGCATAAATGAAAAAAATATACTACCTAAGTACCTGTGACACCTGTAAGCGAATACTAAAAGAGTTACAACCTTTGGATGGTTTTCAACTGCAGGATATAAAGGCGGAAGCAATCACCAACACCCAATTGGATGAAATGAAAAACTTATCGGGCAGCTTTGAATCACTGTTCAGTAAGCGAGCCCGTCTTTACAAAGAAAGAGGCTTGGGCAAGCAACAGCTTACCGAGGATGATTTTAGAAAATTGATTCTAGAACATTATACTTTTTTGAAACGACCGGTTATTCTGTTCAATGATAAAATCTTTATCGGAAACAGTAAAAAAGTAATTGAAGCAGCCAAAGAAACCCTTCACTCTTGAGCAAAAGAACCCTTGCCATATTGGCGGCAATTGCTGCGACCAGCATCTATGGTTTAAACCATACTATTGCTAAAGGAGTAATGCCCGATTATATTGGCGCGTTCGGTTTTGTAATGTTGAGGGTTATCGGCGCAGCAGCCTTGTTTTGGATAATTTCAATCTTTGGCCCCAAAGAGAAAATCGATAAAAAGGACTATCTGCGTATGCTCATATGTGCCATATTAGGCATGGGTGTTAACATGTTGGTCTTTTTTAAAGGGCTATCACTTTCAACACCCATTAATAGTGCAGTTTTGATAACCACCACGCCTATAATCGTTTTGATCATGTCTGCCATATTGATCAAGGAAAAAATTACCCGTAGAAAGGTGCTTGGTATTTTTATAGGATTGATCGGCGCCATGGGTTTGATAGTATTTGGCACTGAAATACGGCTGGATGCCCCAAATATTCCACTTGGAAATTTCTTGATTTTAATGAACTCTGTCTTCTACGGAACCTATTTGATATTGGCTAAAATATTGATTTCAAAATACCATCCTTTCACTTTTATGAAATGGTTGTTTTCATTGGGTATTCTTATATGTCTGCCTTTTGGTTTCCAAGAAATGTCTGAGATCGAATGGTCACTTTTGCCTTTCGATATTATTTGGCGCATTGTCTTTGTAATTATCGGCACTACTTTTTGCACCTATCTTTTTAATATATACGCCTTGACCCAATTAAAAGCATCGACTCTAAGTGCTTTTATTTATGTACAACCCATACTTGGAATTCTTTTCGCTATTGCAATGGGAAAGGATACTTTGACAACCATTAAGGTTTTGGCAGCAGCTATGGTATTGTTCGGGGTGTATTTGGCCAGTAGAAAAACTAAACCAAATCTTTAGGCCTTTTTGCAAATTTACGGGTGTCTTCTTTGGTCAAAATACGAAATCCTTCCGGCTTTTCCACCTGTTGAAAACGTTCCAATAATTCTTGCGAAAGCCTTGTAAGCTGCCTTGATTCGAGGCTCATCCATGCCCCCATCATTTCACAATGGGCCACATTCTTCCCCTTACTGTCATAAAAATTATGATGAAACTCAAAGAAACAGCCATCTTTACTCATGCCCATAACTTCTAACGACACTTTTACAGGTTTCCCTGGAAAAACCTCTTTGAAGTAGTACATATGCTCATAAAAAACAACTGGGCCAATTTTATTTTCGGCCAATAGCCTATGGTCAAAACCAAGCTCCAATAAAAAAGCCATGCGTGTATGGCCCATAAAATTTATGTAAGCCGAATTAGCCAAATGTCTATTGGCATCTACATCGCTCCACCGTACTTCAAACTCTTTTAAATACATTCTCTTTGAATTAATTTCCTATGCATGCATAAGAATCGTAAAAATACCATAGTTTTGGAAAACCGTGAATAAGTTCCCAAAAGAAATTATTCCTATTTTTAAAATAATAAAAATCACCCTATGAGCACCAAAGCACCTTTTATTCAAGACCTTTCCTTACCAGCAATCGCAGCGCCAATGTTTTTAATATCAGGCCCTAAATTAGTAATCGAATGTTGTAAAAATGGAATTGTAGGTACATTCCCTGCCTTAAACCAACGCACGAGCGAAGGGTTTGAAGAATGGCTTATCGAAATAAAATCCGCTTTGAAGGCTTTTGAAAAAGAGACAGGCAAAAAAGCAGCTCCGTTTGGGGTCAACCTAATTGTGCACCCCACAAACCCTCGCTTAGAGGCCGACATAAAACTATGTGTGAAGCATAGGGTTCCTTTAATCATTACATCACTTGGCGCCGTCTCTCAAGTTGTTGATGCCATTCACAGTTATGGTGGACTTGTTTTTCACGATGTAATCAAAAAGAGACATGCCCAAAAAGCAGCTGGGGCTGGTGTTGACGGACTCATTTTGGTAGCTGCAGGAGCAGGTGGTCATGCAGGCACCATTAATCCAATGACTTTGGTGGCTGAGATTAAAAAATTCTATGACAAGACCATTATACTTTCAGGATGTATAAGCAATGGTCGGGATATTGCTTCTGCCATGCAAATGGGCGCGGATTTGGCATATATGGGTACACGGTTCATCAATGTTGAAGAAAGCAAAGCTCCAGAGAAATATCGTAAAATGATAGTGGATTCAGGGGCAAGTGATGTTATTTATACAGCTTCCATTTCAGGAGTTCATGCCAATTTTTTGGGTGCCAGTCTCAAAGCCGCGGGCATTACTGAAGAGGACTTGAAAAAAGACGTAAAAATAGATTTCGGCAAGGAACTGGATACCGAAGCCAAGGCTTGGAAAACCATTTGGTCTGCCGGACAAGGTGTTGCCACAATCGAAAATGTGGTTTCAGTTTCCGAACTGGTAAATTCCTTGAAATCAGAATTTAAATCTGCTATAGAAGAGCAGGCAAAATTGTTGGAGATTTTTCCCAAATAATTAGACTGACCTTTACCAAAAAATATAATGCCACTCATCTCGTCAAACTACAATCCGCCATTCCTATTTAAAAACGGGCATTTTTCGACCTTTTTTTCTGGATTGATCAGAAAGGTTGATGGCCTTTTACAAAAACGTGAAAGAATATCGCTGCCTGATGGTGATTTCTTGGATTTGGATTGGAGTTTTTCCCATAATCCAACCAACAAAGTAATGATTCTTTTACATGGGCTGGAGGGCAACGCCCAGAGGCCCTATATCGTCGGAAGTGCCAAACAAGCCAATACCCATGGGTATGATGCCTGTGCGGTAAATTTTAGAAGTTGTAGCGGGGAACCCAATACCTTATATCGTTCGTATCATTCTGGCGCCACAGAAGACCTGGATGCCATTGTTCAACATATTTTGAATTCGAAAAAATATGATAAAATCTATATAAAAGGATTTAGTTTGGGAGGTAACCTATCGCTTAAGTATATTGGGGAAAGCCAAAATATTCCTCAAGAAATCAAAGGGGTGGTGGCAGTTTCAGTACCCTGTAGTTTACATAGTTCTCTAATACAATTATTGCAACCCAAGAATTATTTGTACGCCAAACGCTTTAAAGACCATTTGAAAGCTAAAATGCGCGAGAAACAGCAATTGTTTCCTTCAAAAATATCAGATGCCGATATTAATAATGTAAAGACCTTAAAAGACTTTGATGATATCTATACAAGCAAGGCACATGGATTTAAAGATGCCATGGATTATTACCAACAGTGCAGTTCCTTACAGTTTTTACCAAACATAACTATTCCTACTTTGATCATAAATGCTGCGAACGACTCTTTTTTAGGTCCGGAATGCTATCCGTATAAAGAAGCTGATGCAAACAAATCGCTTTATTTAGAAGTGCCCAATTATGGTGGGCATGTAGGGTTCTATGGAAAACAAAATATAACCTATACCGAAATAAGAGTTATAAAGTTCTTCAATGAGGTGTAACCATTACTCCTAATTATTATCTTAGACGCTTCAAAAAATAAAGACATGAAAAAAATTCTTTTTATTTTGGCCATGGGAGGCCTTATCATAAGCTGCGGCGAAAAAAAAGAAATGAAAGCGAAATCGGCTTCAGGCGAAGTTCCCATTGATTTGAAAAATAAGGGAATTGGCCCCAT
>CBDUKE010000075.1:0-16487 GCA_965367725.1 uncultured Maribacter sp.
GTCTTAAGGGGGATTGTGATTAAGGAGCAAGGATGTCTTTATAGTCCCTAAAAAAGTCTTCAAACTGAAGCATTGTTTCATTAAAAAATTCCATCGTTTCCCTCCATGTGTTTTTATCATGGATTGATACGCCTTTCTTTTCTACATACACCCTCGATATTTCCTTCTGATTTTCCAAAACAAAGGAATCTTCAAAAATGGCATCAGGAAGGTATTCCGCTACCAAAATTGATTTTATCGAAAGTAATTTCTCCCAAAGATCAATTCGTCCCTCCAAATCTGAAAGTTCTATATCCAAAGAAACCATTGCGTTTTTTAAGTCAAAATGAAACTTTAGCGCCAACCCTTTGATTTTAGTATCGTAAAGAATCCACTTTCGTGGGTACGATTTCCCAAATGAAATCCAAAAATCTTGGCGTAACCTCTTGGATGCTGACTTGCTGAACATTTATAAAACGTATGCAATTACAATTCCCAATACGATGACAAGCAGTTTTCTCAAATTGAATTTATGTCCTTCGGAACTTTCAAATAAGATGACTGTGGATATATGTAAAAACACCCCAATGACCAAGGCTGTAATAGGAGCATAAAACGTAGTGGCAAATTCATAATTTGAAGACAGATAATTTCCGATAGGAGTCATCAAGGAGAATAAAACAATAAAGAACAAAGCCTTGATAAATTTTATTTTTGAATTCAATAAAAATATGCTCAAAATAATGGCAATGGGAATCTTATGGATCAATATTCCGTAAAGAATAGTATCGTGCTTTTCAATGGGGAAACCTTCCAGCAAAGAATGAATTGAAAGACTTACAAACAACAACCAGGGAAAATTTGTTTTTTCACTGTCTAAATGAACGTGACCATGTTCGGCACCTTTGGAAAAGAATTCCAAGAATATCTGCAACAGTATCCCCAGCATTATAAAGACGCCAATGGTCTTGGAATCTGATTTTTCATAGACTGATGGGAAAAGCTCAAAAATGGTCAGCGCTAGTAAAAAAGCTCCACTGAAAGCCAATAAAAGCTTGAAGTTCTCTTTGTTTTTTGGTTTTACAATGTAAACGAATGCAAAACTTAACAAAACCCCGAGAATGAGCAATAAATAGGTCATTAATGCTGGTTTAGGTACAGGTACTATTTACTTCCACATACTGTGGATGGCGCAAAAATACTGTATTTTTGTCGCAATCTTTATAAAGCATATGAACAATAATTTTAGAATGGTCGCCAAGACTTTATTTGGTTTTGAGGAGCTTTTAGCGAAGGAATTACGGAATCTGGGTGCAGCTAATGTTAAGGAAGGTGTGCGTAGTGTTTCGTTCGAGGGTGATACTGGATTTATGTATAAGGCGAACCTATGTTCACGAACGGCTATCAAGATTATAAAGCCTATTCATTCCTTCTCCGTTCGAAACGAGAATGAGCTTTATAAAAAGATTTATAACATGGATTGGACTGAGGTACTTTCAGTTGATTCAACTTTTGCAATAGATACCACCTTATTTTCCGATGTTTTTACCCATTCACTTTATGTTTCCCAAAAAATAAAGGATGCCATTGTAGATAAATTTAGGGATACTGATGGGGAAAGACCTAGCGTGGATGTTAAGTTTCCTGATATTCGCATTAATATTCATATTCATAATGAGCATTGTAATGTGTCTTTGGATAGTTCAGGTAGATCGTTACATCATAGAGGGTATAGGACAGCTACCAATATAGCGCCGATCAACGAAGTTTTGGCATCGGGTCTGTTATTGTTGAGTGGTTGGGACGGACAATCTGATTTTCTAGATCCTATGTGTGGCAGTGGCACCTTTTTGACGGAGGCAGCCATGATTGCATGTAATATCCCGGCAAACATTAACAGAAAGGAATTTGCCTTTGAAAAGTGGGAAGATTTTGATGATGAACTTTTTCAAAAAATAATTGAAAGTAGTTTAAATAAAACCCGGGAGTTTCATCATAAAATTGTGGGTTATGACAAAGCCCCATCTGCGGTAAGAAAGTCTATTGATAATATTGCCAACGCCAATCTGTCTGAATATATAACCGTTGAGCGCAAGAGCTTCTTTGATTCAACCAAGTTTACCGATAATCATTTGCATATGGTGTTCAATCCGCCGTATGGGGAGCGGTTAGACCTTGATATGGAAGAATTTTATGCTTCTATCGGTGACACGCTTAAGCAGGAATACCCAGGAACTGATGCTTGGTTCATTACCTCAAATTTGGAAGCCCTCAAGTTTGTTGGATTAAGACCATCTAGGAAAATAAAAGTATTCAATAGCCAGTTGGAGTCTCGCTTGGTAAAATATGTCATGTATGCGGGGAGTAAAAAAGCTAAATATCAAAATAAAACTTAAGTTATGAGCCCTAAAATAAAAGCTATTTTACTGAATTTTTTAGGGTTTGCAATTTTGTTTCTTGTTGCTAGAATTGCGATTGGATTTTTTTTCAACATAGACCGTTTGTATCTGGCTATAGGGGCAGCAATTATGGCTAGCATATTAGCTCCAAAGTTTGCAGTAGCTGAAGTAGACGGTAGTAGCAAGATTTTAATGAAATGGATTTTCATTAAAGGATTTCGAAAAATCTAACTATTGTTCATTTTCGATTTCGATTTCCCCCTTATTCTTCTTAGGCCCTTTTTTATACAAAGGAATTAAATAGGTAAGCGAATAATTATATCCTATCCCAAATTTACTGTCATCAGTGACTTTATTAAAACCAGGTATGAAAAGGTTTGGAAATTCTTCTGCCTCTTTATTATTGACTAAAAAACCTATACGAACACTTCCTCCTAAATAAAGATTGGTGAACAGCTCAGCCTTCAGCCCAAATACAAATTCCAGCCAGGAGGCAGTCAAACCATCAAATTCAACAGCTTCAGAGGAACCATTGGGAAATGAATCAGGATTCCAGTATCTATTGGTGTCAAAATATTGAAAGTTGTTGAGTGTTTGGCTAAAACTACTAATGGCGTATCTACCTCCCATGAAAATTGAATTATTCATTCCATACCAATTCTCATAGGTATTATAATCGATACCCAACTTTAAATAGCTCCCTGAAGTCGTGAAATTATAAAGATCTTCCTGTTTGGTTTTCTTTTCGTTCCCCAATTCCCCAGCTAAATAGAGTTTTTGTTTCAAACGATAATCCCCCACAAACTCAAGACCTGAATAACCCTCGCTGGTTTGTGATATAATAAGACGACTAAGGTCTACCCCAACTCTGAGACCGTAGGTTTGTTTGCGAACAATTGTATCCTGGGGATTAAGATCAATAGGTTCATCTTGCGCCCATCCATTAAAGAAGCACAATAGAAATAGTATGCTAATGGTATATTTTAACATGGGCTGTTTCAGAGTTTTCAACGGTTGACGAAATAACTTCAATATTTTTTATCCAATTATCTGTGTCTGTTTCTAGGCTAGGTGTTAGATTTTCATAATTGGCTACAAACCCGCATGCTCGTGAAATGAATACTTTCTTAGTCTCATGGGAGAAGGTAAGCACATCAATGTTGACAGGATCATCTGATGTTAACTGTTGTGATAACACGAAGGAGGTATTCGAAGCATCCACTCGAAGAGGTATCACTATAGAATCTGATGCGGCATTTGAAATAACAGCCAAAGTATCAGGAGAAATGAGGCCTCTCACTTCCAAGCTGGCCACATCTTTAAATTCGGTCGAATCAGTAAGGTCGTAAAAACGGATAACCAAAAGGGGTGTATCACCATCAACGCAGATGTCATCTTTCTCACAGGCTGAGAAAAAACTGATACCCATTAAAATGATAAATGCAATTCTTAATTTATTCATGTAGCTATAACTTTTCCAAAAGTACAACATTTTCTACGTGATGTGTTTGTGGAAACATGTCAACAGCTTGCACTTTGGTCACCTTATATACATGTTTCATCAATTCCAAATCCCGAGCTTGGGTTGCACTATTACAACTTACATAAACCACTTTTTTTGGGGCGATATTCAATATTTGTTGAACTACATGCTTATGCATGCCATCACGTGGTGGGTCGGTAATAATAATGTCAGGCGTACCGTGTGTTTCGATGAAATCTTTGTTGAATACGTTTTTCATATCGCCCACAAAAAAAGCAACATTTTCAATATTGTTGTTTGCTGCATTTGATTTAGCGTCTTCAATGGCTTCGGGTACCGATTCAATCCCGATTACCTTTTTTGCGTGTTTAGAAACAAATTGGGCAATGGTACCCGTACCTGTATAGAGGTCATAAACCAACTCCTTTCCAGTAAGGCCGGCAAAAGCACGAGCTACTTTGTAAAGCTCATAAGCTTGCTCGGAATTTGTTTGGTAAAAAGATTTGGCATTGATTTTAAATTGCAGGCCTTCCATTTCTTCAATGATATGGTCACGGCCAGTAAAACAGATTATCTCTTGGTCATAAATAGTATCGTTTTGTTTTTTATTGATAACAAATTGCAAAGATGTTATCTCGGGAAAACTTTCCGTCAGATGATTCAACAAAAGCTCTCTTTTTTCCTTGTTATCCTCAAAAAATTGGATTAACACCATGAGCTCCCCTGTAGATGTTGTTCGTATCATTAGTGTTCGAAGCATCCCAAATTGGTTACGGGGATTAAAAAAGGAAATATTGTTTTTAACCGCAAATTCCTTGACCTCCAAACGAATGGCATTTGAAGGGTCTGCTTGGAGATGGCATTTTTTTATGTCCAAAATCTTGTCCCACATACCTGGAATATGAAATCCCAATGCATTTTTATCCTTTATTTCGATTTCAGATTGTATTTCTTCCAATGTTAACCATCGGCTATCAGAAAACGAGAATTCCATTTTATTCCTATAGAAGTATTGCTCCTTGGAACCTATTATGGGATTTAACTCCGGTAAGTCTAGATGCCCTATGCGGCGCAGGTTGTTTTCAACTTCTTTTTGTTTATAGAACAATTGATGCTCATAGCCCATATGTTGCCATTTACAACCACCACAAACCCCAAAATGTTCACAAGGCGGTGCTACACGTTTATTGGAGTACGAATGGAAGTTTATGGCGTTACCTTCAAAATAGGCCTTTCGCTTTTTGGTGGTTTGTACATCTACCACATCACCGGGGACGGTGTTGGTCATGAAAATAACCCTACCATCCGGAGCTCTACCAACAGTTTTGCCTTTTGCTCCAGCATCGATCACCTCAACCTTTTCGAAGACTTGCCTTGTGTTCTTTTTACGCATGGCGCAAAAATACTAATAGGTTTGCATTTATTACAGCTATCTTTAGAAGGATTAGTATAAAAAATACTTAAAAAATTGAACCTTTTTAAAATTGAACCGTCTTTACCATAGAACAAGCAATTAATGACCCCTAATAAAATTTTTGATGCTTTATTGGTGTTGCAATATCAATCTGGAGATAAAAAGGCCTTGGGGATGCTGGTCAAAAGGCATCATAATAAATTCTGTAGTCATGCCAATTGGTACCTGAGAGATTTGGATGCATCCAAAGATGTGGTACAGGATTCTTGGGGTATTATCATTAATAAACTCGGTAATTTAAGAGACGCCAATAGCTTTTCTAGTTGGGCCATGCGCATAGTAACAAGAAAATCAATTGATTTTTTAAAACAAAATAGTAACAAACGTGAAAAATTAAGGCAATACGAGTATACCAATTTGGAGGGCACAAATAATGAAGAAAAGAATGCTCAAATCATAAAATTACAGCAGGCCATTAAAAGCTTGCCAAATGACCAACAAATTGTATTACGATTATTTTATACGCAGGAATACGCTTTAATTGAAATCAGTAACATTCTGGATATTTCAGTTGGGACGGTCAAATCAAGATTGTTTCATGCCAGGGAGAAATTAAGAACAATTTTAAAAGTATAGATCATGAATAAAGAAAGAGAAAATATCGATGAACTTATCAAAGAAACCTTAAATCAGGAAGAAGCAAAGTTCTATGACGAATTGGAGGAACAAAACCTCATTGGAAAATTGGGGGAAGTCTATAAAGGTAAAATGGGATGGCTTGCCATAATAATGAATGTGGTTCATTTGGTGATTTTCGGATTACTTATATATTGTATTGTCCAGTTTTTTGGCACCAATGAGACGAACGAGCTTATTAAATGGGCATCGGCAGGTTTTTTATGTATGATAGTCATGGGTATGTTGAAACTTTATATTTGGATGCAAATGGATAAAAATGATATTCTTCGTGAAATGAAAAGATTGGAGCTTCAAATAGCGACGCTTTTCACTAAACTTGAAAACTAAGTAATGCACACTATGAACGGATTGTTTTAGCAATGTCAGAACATTTCGTACTTTAGCGCATCTGCATAGGATGATTTCTCTCCCAAAGAAGGAATTGCTAAAGTTTTATTTAAAATATCAAATAACATGTCAGTTTTAGAAAAAATGAGCTCTAAAGAGGCTATTGCTTTGGAAGAAAAGTACGGAGCACAAAATTATCATCCATTACCTGTGGTTTTGAGTAAGGGGGAAGGAGTGTATGTTTGGGATGTAGAAGGAAATAAGTATTACGATTTTCTTTCAGCCTATTCAGCAGTTAACCAAGGTCATTGTCATCCTAAAATCATTAATGCCTTAAAATCGCAGGCTGAAAAATTAACCTTGACCTCGCGCGCCTTTTATAACGATATGCTCGGTAAATATGAAAAATATATAGCGGAGTATTTTGGTTTTGATAAGGTATTACCTATGAACACTGGTGCCGAAGCTGTTGAAACCGCTATTAAATTGGCACGCAAGTGGGGCTATGAAAAGAAAGGAATTAATACCAACCAGGCAAAAATAGTAGTTTGTCAAAACAATTTCCATGGGAGAACAATTACAATAATCTCCGCATCCAATGACCCTGTCGCAACAGAGAACTTCGGTCCCTTTACGCCAGGAATGGTAACTATTCGCTACAACGACATTAACGCTTTGGAAGAGGCATTGGAAGACAAAAATGTAGCTGCTTTTTTAGTGGAGCCAATTCAGGGCGAAGCTGGGGTTTATGTACCAAACGAAGGCTATTTAAAGCAGGCGTTTGATTTATGTAAGTCACAAAACGTTCTTTTTATCGCGGATGAAGTCCAGACGGGAATAGCAAGGACTGGAAGACTGCTTGCAAGCTGTGGTAATTGTTCTTGTTCAGATAAAAGTTGCAGTGGAACACCTGAGGTAAAACCTGATATTCTGATATTGGGAAAGGCAATTTCAGGAGGTGTTTTTCCAGTCTCTGCGGTACTTGCAAATAAAGAGGTCATGGAGGTAATTCGACCAGGTAACCATGGGTCTACATTTGGAGGAAATCCGTTGGCTTGTGCTGTAGCAATGGCTGCCTTGGATGTAGTTAAGGAAGAAAAGCTTGCTGAAAACGCTGATGAGCTAGGAAAACTGTTTAGGTCCGAAATGGCTAA
This sequence comes from uncultured Maribacter sp., assembly GCA_965367725.1. GTDB lineage: Bacteria > Bacteroidota > Bacteroidia > Flavobacteriales > Flavobacteriaceae > Maribacter_A. The sequence goes on from CBDUKE010000075.1 coordinate 7,456, forward strand.
ACTGATAAAAGAATCTTCATTGATTCGTTTGGTACGTGGGAAAGGGTTATTAAATGCCATTGTAATCAACGATACGGAAGATAGTTCCACAGCATGGGATATTTGTATGTTATTGAAAGAGAACGGTCTTTTAGCCAAACCCACCCATGGCAATATTATTAGGTTCGCACCGCCACTGGTGATGACCAAAGATGAGCTATTGGATTGTGTTTCTATAATCTCAAAAACAATAAAACAATTTGAAAAATAAAAAAATCCCCTGAAGTACTTCAGGGGATTTTTTTTAGTGTGCTTTATTTATTGAAAAGCGCCTTCTGATGCCGCTCCTGCAATGATTGCTGCAATGGCGCCAAAATAAATAATGGTGAATACCAACAATATGGCAGCCAAGGCCAAACCAATATATGAAAGAAGCCTACCTGTCTTTACATTTTCAAAACCAGAATAACGGTCAGGTTCAGCATTGTAAAGACGTTCCGCATTATTTGCCTTTGAAAGTCCAATGAACCCGAATATGCCCCCAAAGGGACCACAACATAGTAAAGTAAGAACTATTGCTAAAATGCCAAAGGTCAGTGCATTTCCTGAATCTGGTAAGGTTTCTCTATTCATAATTTATTCTTCTATTCCGTATTGTTCCAAGATTTCCCTGGATTGCTCCATCATTGCATCCCAATCTCCTGTTGTAATAACATAAATCCATCTGATAAGCACTAAACCACTAAGGATCATAGCTATTAAAGCGACGATTTTACCTGTTTTGATCTGTTTGATATTATCATAAAGGTCTGGGTTCTCACCAAATATTTTTTCCGATTTAATAGCTAAGAAATATGCAATAGCAGACGGTATAACACCTAGGCCGCCAAAGCAACAGCATAGGTATCCGAATATACCTAACACTATTATGAGTGTTGAATTAGGTAATTTTTGTTGTTCCATGTTTTAAAGTGGTTTAGTTATAAAAATTTTAAAATATAATTTCCCAGAATCAATACTACGCTTGACACCATTAAAGTAATAATGATTTTGTTGGCATATCTAATATTAAAAAAATTATCGGCCAATAAAACGCCTAGTAACGGAATAATGGTAAAAGTGGCAGGATACATTTGAAAAGCTTCAACAACTTCACCGTGTAACAGAAGTGAAATAGACCTTTGTGCCCCACAACCTGGGCACTCAATTCCAAATAACTTTTTGTTTAAACACGGAAGCATAAAGCCTTCCATAAAAAATAACAAAGTAGCCAGTTGCATTTTTACTTTAATTCTAATTCTTTGGGGAAAATAACCATTATTTTTGGGCTATAAAACAATTTTATGGAGCTTTTTCAGATTGGTGATAGTGTAGAAGTACTTGATGAAAAGTTAAGTGGAGAGGTAGTTGCAGTATCAAATTCTGAAATTACGATTGAATCCGAGGATGGTTTTATGATGAAATACGCCCCGAATGAACTGGTAAAGATTTCAGAATCGAATTCCATTCGAGTAACCAATTTTGAGGTGGCCCAGGTAAAGGCCGAAAAAGAAAATACAAAGCGAAAGAACAAACGGATCGTGAAGCCTAAAGAGCGTAATGCTCCAAAAATGGAAGTTGATCTGCACATTAATCAACTTGTAAAGTCCCCGAAAGGGATGAGCAATCACGAAATCCTCAACTTACAAATGGAGACCGCCAAACGACAATTGGAATTTGCCATGCGAAAACGAATCCAAAAAGTCGTTTTTATTCATGGCGTAGGGGAAGGTACTTTAAAAGAAGAACTGAAGTTTCTTTTTGGGAGGTATGATAATCTTAAATACTATGACGCCGATTACCAGAAATATGGCATTGGTGCGACCGAAGTGTATATTTATTTGAGTAAATAATATAAATGAGGTGGAGTTAATTTGTGGTTATAGTGCCAAAATCATTGATTTGTAAATCGGTTATTCTTTGGTCTGTGGAAGTAATAAAGGTAATGCCACTTAACTGTATCGTATGCTCAAAGGTATCTGTTGTCCCTTCTGACAAAATTGTGGTGATCAATACTTCACCATCCTCCGCTTCAACTTCTTCTATAACTGATGGAGTGGTTGTAGGTATTGCATCACAAAAATAATTACTGGTAACATTATCAGAAAAAACGCGATACGTAAGTACTGATTGGCTTGGAACCAAACTTGTTATGGCCCCATCAGAAACTTCATTTTTCAATACGCCTGATTGTAATTCGAGAATCAAGGCTTCTTTACTGTTTATTTTAAAAAAAATCGTACTTGATGTGGTTACAGTTGATTCACAGGTGCTTATGTCTACACTATCAAAATCTATGGTCTCTATTTGTAAATCACCGTCATTACACGAATAAAACAGTGCAACAAAACATAAAACTATGAGGTTCTTCATGGCTCAAATTTAAAAGAAATAAACAACAAGTTTAGCTTCTTTGGGATAGATTTTACATTTAATTCGGTTATTTTTGACTTTGATAGAATTCTATAAGGGCCCATGGAAAATGTATATTTAGACAATGCCGCAACTACCCAAATCAGGGATGAAGTAATTAAAAGGATGCGGGATGCGTTGTCTGACTATTATGGCAATCCGTCTTCTTCCCATGCTTTTGGGCGTACGGCTAAAACTGCTGTTGAAAGTGCGCGTAAAACCATTGCAAAACAATTAAATGCGCACCCTTCTGAAATAATTTTCACTTCCGGGGGTACGGAGGCTGATAATATGATTTTGAGAAGTGCTGTTCGTGATTTGGGTGTTAAAACAATCATTACTTCTAAAATTGAGCATCATGCTGTGCTTCACACTTCAGAGGATTTGGTCAAAGAATGTGGAATAGTGTTGCAGTTTGTAGATCTGGATGCGCATGGTAATCCTGAGCTTTCACATCTGGAGCAATTATTACAAAAAGATGACAGCAAAAAATTGGTGACCTTAATGCATGTAAATAATGAGATTGGCAATTTGTTGCCTATTGAAGCGGTAGCCGAATTATGTGAGGCAAATGGCGCCCTATTTCATTCAGATACGGTGCAATCTATCGGGCATTTTGTATGGGATGTTCAAAAAACACCAATTGATTTCATGGTAGCATCAGCACATAAATTCCATGGCCCAAAAGGTGTAGGTTTTGCTTTCATTAGAAAGAATTCAGGTTTAAAACCTTTGATTTCTGGAGGTGCCCAGGAACGGGGTTTTAGGGCAGGTACAGAGTCTGTGCACAATATTGTTGGTTTGGAAGAGGCCTTTAAAATGGCATATGAAAACCTTAAAGATGAAAAGGAGTATGTCACCCGCTTAAAAAAATACTTTATCGACAACATAACCAAAAATATACCTGGGGTAACTTTCAACGGACTTTCAGGTGATTTGGATAAAAGTACGTACACTTTAGTCAACCTTTGTTTGCCTATAAGCCAAGAAAGGGGATTGATGTTATTATTTCAGTTGGATATTAAAGGAATAGCCTGTTCCAAGGGGAGTGCATGTCAGTCAGGGAGTGATGCAGGTTCGCATGTTTTAATGGAAGTCTCGTCCGAAGAGGATCTGAAAAAACCTTCATTGCGATTTTCTTTTTCTAAATATAACACAATAAAGGAGTTGGATTATACTATAGGCGTTTTAACCGAATTTGTGGAGGATTAAATCTTTGACTTGTTCCTGTCTTTTTTCTTTTCCCTATCATAAGGAAACTTTCGAGTAGCCAATTTCATCATCCTATCTATAAGGTCGTTGGTGTTTTTGCCTGTTTTTTTATTGATTTTTTTCTCGTACTTCCATAGTAATTTACCAGATGCACCGTCACTTATTTTTATACCGATTCTACCATAATTTGAATCACCTAAAAAATAGTCCAAAAGGCTAAACTCTGTAGGAACTCCTTTAGACAGAAGTATGTTGAGGTCCATATTACCACTTATGATTCCGTCAACCTGGAGAATCTCATTTAATTGTTTGATTGTATACACATCAATATTTTCATAGGAGATATTTTTTTGGGCAAGAATGGCATTGGTATTCTTGGTGTTTTGGAATTCCACAGAAAACTTTTTCTTCCTTTTTCTTTTTGAAAAGTAGGTCTCCAAAGCATTTTGAACTGCATAACCTTCTTTCTCTTCCAGTTGCTTCAATTCATTTTTAGAGATCCCGTCTTTCAAATCCAAATTGGTCAGAAATGGCAGTATTGCCAAAACCTTGTGATCCTTACTCAAGTCATCAAAATTCTTACTCTCGTAAATATTCTTTTGGGCACTTACTGTGAGACTGGCAAATAGTAGTAAGTACAATATTCGTTTTTTCATTAAAATCTATTTTGGTGATTAACCGTTACATTCAAAACCGCATTTTAAGTCGTAGGTTCATAACCCGACTTGTCATAAAATTAGGAATTGCAAATTCATTTTTACTGTCAACATCCCTGACCCAAGTATTGGTTATCGAATTTTGGTTGTTGAATAAGTTAAAAACCTCAAAGCCAACACTCAATTCCTTAAACCTATGCAACCAATGATTTTCAGGATAACTTTTGTTTGCATCTACAAAAATATGGGAAATTCCTAAATCCGCACGTTTATAATCCCTTAATCTGTTTTGAAAAATATAGGGATCGGCATAACTGGGAGATCCCCCAGGTACTCCAGTATTATAAACCAAGTTCAAGTACATCTTTAAATTTGGTATATCCGGTACATAGTCCTGAAAAAGAATACCCAATTTTAAACGTTGGTCCGTAGGGCGGGAAATATAACCTCTATTGCTGATATTCTCTTCAGTCTTCAAGTACCCTAGGCTTACCCAAGAGTCCGTTCCCGGCACGAATGCACCGTTCAATCGTACTTCAGCCCCATAAACATAAGCTTTTGCATTGTTAGTGGCTGCATAACGAATGCGCACATCATTCAAGGTATACGGATTTACATTATTTAATTTTTTATAATATGCTTCACTGATTAAGGTAAAAGGTCTTTCCCAAAGTAGAAAACTGTATTCGTTGCCCAACACGTAATGCGTGGATCTTTGGGCTTTCACATTAGGTTGTATGGTCCCTGTTGCATCCCTTAGTTCCCTGTAAAAAGGAGGTTGATGGTACACTCCCATCGATGCCCTAAATAGCATGTCTCTCTTCCAATTGGGTTTTATGGCGAACTGTCCTCTGGGGCTAAATATGGTATGTGCGGTTTTTTCTACCCCTTGCCCGCTAACACGCCAATACTGTGTTCTAATACCCAGATTGTAATAGAGGTCGCTACTTTTCAAAATTTTATGTTCACTGAATTGAGTGTAGGCTGAAAATCTATTGGTCTTTACGAAGTTTTTTGCTGAAATGCCTTGATAGGGCACAAGGGGCATATTGAAAGGTATTTCAGGCTGATTGTTAGTAAATTCGAATAATGGGGGTCTAATTGAAAAACCAGCTGAATCTATGAACTCTGATTCCCTCAATTGATCTCGAATATCTTCATGGGTATATTTTACGCCCCACTCTAGCTTATGGTTTGCTTTGGCGTAGTTTCCTTTTTGTTCAATATTGATTATAAGGGCATCCAAATCGTTTCTAGCTCTTGTGAATTGGCCGCCAACACCTCTTGCTGTAGTAACCTCACCCAATGTTTCACTACCTAAATCAGTATCAATTTCACCCAATTCATATCGGGCGACTACATCGGAATATTCTTCCTCTGTGGTATGGTATATTGAAGTTATCAGTTTTAAAGTCACTTCTTCATTCAAAAAGTAATTTGTCTTAATAGCAGCCAGTGCCGTAGCATATCTGTTGTTTTCGCTCCCTCCGTACTGTACCAGAAGTGCTTTTGGTTCTGACAGGGTTCCAAAATTAGTTTGCCTATTCAAAGGTTGGTTTTGATAATCGTTGATTGATAGATTGCCCAATACATTTAACTGTAGTTTCTTTGATATTTGATAGGTGAAAAAGCTCTGAATATCTGCAAACACTGGGTTGAAATTTGAATTTGTCTGTTGGCTGTTCACCAAAAGACTATTGTTTCGATATCGTATTCCGGTTACATTGGAGAGTTTTTTGTTTTTGGATAGGGTTTCCAAGGCCATACTTGCACCAAGCAAACTCAATTCCAATTGAGCCCCAAAGGCCGTTGGATTTTTATAGGTAATGTCTAAAACCGATGAAAGTTTATCCCCATATTTTGCTTGGAATCCGCCGGAAGAAAATGCTACTTTTTGCACCAGGTTACTGTTCACAAAGCTCAATCCTTCCTGTTGTGCAGAACGTATTAAAAAAGGGCGATACACTTCAATTTCATTTACGTATACCAAATTCTCATCATAGTTGCCGCCACGCACGGAATACTGTGTGCTTAATTCGTTGTTTGATGAGACCCCAGGAAGCAGCTTCAATATATTCTCGACCCCAGCATTCGCACCTGGAATTTGTCGAACCATTTTTGGTGAAATAGTGTTGATTCCATCAACGGTTTTTTCCCCGGTCGCCAAAACTGTAATTCCATCAATTTGGGTGATTTTGGTATTCAATACTGGATTGAATTCGTAGGTTTCATTTGTATTGAGGATCAATCCTTCCAAAACAACATCTTTATGCCCAATATGTGAAAACGTTATGCGGTTTTCTTGTTCGGCAACCACTTTCAAAATATAGAAACCCGTAATGTCTGTGGTGGTGCCTTTGGTTGAGGAACTAATATTAACCTGTGGGAGTGGATTGTTATTCTCGTCGAGGACTACACCTGTAATTGTTGCCGTTTGCGCCTGAAGCTGGGTGCCAAAGGACAGAAGTAGTAAAAGGATAACGGGCTTTAGACACTTCAAAGTTTTTATTTTCGATAAAAGGAAACCTCGTAATTACTTGTGTTCCCTACATTATCTTTAACGACAACTTTGAGTTGACATTGTTTTTTGTCCAATATCTTATCATCAAAATTATAGGTCAAAGTTTTTGTTTTGGGCTCGTATTCCATTAAAATCCACTCCCCATTCAAGGTTGCAGTATAGGTATCAACCCCACTAAGGTCATCTGAAATCAACAAACTCAGGTACCTGTAATTGTTCAGCCATTGTTTATCCTTGAAATTTTTAGTCCTGATTTTTGGGGCAACAGTATCCTTGACTAAAGTATATGTTCCCAAATTTCGGGTTCTTGTAGTAAACGTTTTCCCCCGTTTATAAGTTGATGCGTAATTTGGTTTAAGATTTTTGTCTAAACGGGCGATAAAAAGTTGTTTTCGTTCAGCCTCGGAATATTTTGAAGTATCAAAAGTTATGGTAAAATTTCTGTGGGCAGGAATCCTATTATTGTGAATCGTTACCGTATCACTTCCTTTTTTCAATTCAATGTGAAAATTCTCGTAAAATGTATTCGTAGGAAAATATACCTTGGCCAATCCTAAATCATAATTATTAGGTCTTTTTGCAATCACATAATTTTCTGTATTAGGTTTTTCCTTAACTATTCTAACGCTTTGCCGCTTACCCTCTATAGGAATAACCACTTTGGTTAAATTGCCTTCCAAGTCATAGATGAGTAATTCAACAGTATAGGAAAAGCCTTCTTTCACGACAACTTTGCCGTCATTGACCAACTTATTATAGATACTTAAACGGTTTCCTGGAGACTTGAAAGTCTTTTGTATACGCTGTCTGAATTTACCTAAATGGTCATAGTCGATGAAAGTGTTAATATAGCGGGTCTCGGTAAAAGAGAAAGTCTCAAAATCATAATCAGTATATACTTTACCGTTTACCACTTGTCGTACTGAATACACCCCATTTTTATTTGCTGCTAGGTCTTGACGGTCAAAACCGATAAAACCAAAACCTATGGTTCCCAAAGCAGTAACCTTATCGGCTAGGAAGGTGCCGTCTTTTTGTTTCGTAAAGTTTATTTGTGATTTTGTGGTACTCTGGTTTAATTGGGCATTTTCAGAAAGTGGATAGCCATAAAGGCCGACTAAGGTAGGATTGGTGGCATCGAGAACTTCAAGGCCATACAATAGCGGGTTGGTCGGTTTTTCTGTAATACTACTTCTTATTTCAAAATGAAGATGTGGCCCGGAAGAACCTCCAGAGTTGCCACTAAAAGCGATTATCTTATCCTTTTCTACCTTGACCTCGCCATATTCTGGAAAAACTTCTACTTCATAGGATTTCTTTTCGTATTGAATCTTTTTAATGTAGGCTTCAATTTCAGGAGAGAATTTTTGTAAATGACCGTAGACCGAAGTATATCCATTGGGATGCGCCACATAAAGGGCCTTACCATATCCCCAATGTGAAATTTTTATTCTGGTTACCGTACCATCACCAATGGCATATATGGGAAGTCCTTGCCGTTGTTGCGTTTTAATGTCTATACCAGAATGAAAATGGTTAGATCGGAGTTCGCCAAAGGTGCCGGCCAAGATAAGAGGAATATCCAAAGGAGATCTAAACGTATCTTTAGGGTAACCATTCTGGGCAGAGAGGCCCAAGGAAAAAATCAATAGTAAAATAAAAATTGTTTTGCCCATATTTTTATTGCGTTGGGTATTTTAACCAATTATCATGCCTTGATCATTACAATGGCCGCACTGCAAAAATAATCGCTGAATTTTAAATAAGCCATAAATTTAAACAGATGAATGCAATTAACGGCTTCGAAGTATAAAAAACTAGAAAGAATTATTGAAGTCATAAATGGTAGGCAGCTTAATTTTAGCTATTAAAGTAATACTTAAAGAATAATTCAAAAAAGTATTGCTAAGTCGTCAGATGTATGTTAACTTTGTGTAATACGCATTGAGTATTGTATATGGGTGAATTGGTTAAAATTGTTGATTCCTTAGAAAACAAAATAAGCAAGTTGTTGCATAAATTAGAGTTGTTGCAACAGGCTAACCAAAAGTTGGAAGCGGATTTGGTTTCATCAAGAAGCGACAAAGATGTAACCTCAAAAACTGTTTCAGAATGGGAACAGAAATACAATTCACTGAAGCTTGCAAATTCAATGCTAGGCAGTAATACAAATAAAACAGAAGCTAAGCTTAAAATAAATACATTGATTAGGG
>CBDUKE010000076.1:0-16465 GCA_965367725.1 uncultured Maribacter sp.
CTTTAAACTATTCGCTTAATACATATTGATTGAATCCCTCACTATTCCATTGGCTGTATCCTTCCTTGGAATTGTCAACCATAAAGACTTCCAAGTTAGTTAATACTTTACCATTATTCTTGACATTCGAAATACCCATTACACTAAACGCCGATGCATAGGCATCGGCTTCTGTGGCATTATTGGCAATCGTGGTTACTTGAACACTATTATTCAAAGCCATACCAGTATATGGATTGATGATATGGGAATATCTTACCCCATCTATTTCAACAAATTGAAATAAATCACCGGAAGTGGCTACAGCAGCATTCCTCAATCGAATTTTCTTAATGACCTCTTTTCCTACCTCATTGAAATACGAAAACGCCAATACCCAATGTTCCTTTCCCGGTGGTGGATTGCTTACCCGAATATCACCACCCATATCAACCAAGGCCGAACGAATGCCATATGACTCGAGTATGGTAATCACCTCATCTGCTGCAAAACCCTTGCCTATACCTCCTAAATCCAATTGCATAGCACTGGTATTTAACAGCACCACATTTTCTTTAGGGAATTGAATATTTGTATAACCAACATTCTGTTTGGCGATTTCCAGTTGTAATTTTGAAGGAAGGATTTTGGTTTTTCGGGTCTTTCTCCAAAGTTGGATTAGTGGCCCCGCACTTATGTCGAACGCACCCTTGGTAGCGTCTGAAATCTCAATGGCTTTTGTAAGAACCCTGTAAAGATCATCACTAACCACAATCGCTTTCTGTACTTGCTTGGTTAGTAAGCTTAGTTCACTACTATCAAGATAATCACTTAATTTTTCATTCAATGCATCAATACGATTGAATGCCAAAGAAGCCACCGAATCTGCCTTATCATTATTCGTCGCGTAAAGTACCAACCTAATCTGGGTGCCCATTTGCTGATGGGTATATTCAAACCGTCCTTGGGCATGAACCTTAAAAAAGGTGAAAAGTAAGAGGATAATAAAAAAGCCTCTTTCCATAAAACTAATACGGAAAGATATAAAGCGTCTTTGGAAACTATTATTCTTTTGCAAAAACCAAATCGAAATTTACAGTAACATCATCACCGACCACAATTGAACCGAACATTGCTTTCGGAGGCTCCATATTATAATCTTGGAGTGTAATTTTATAATTACCTGTTAGCTGGATATTTCCAGCAGAATTCTTGATACTTGCAGAAAGGACAACATCTTTCTCTACACCTGCAACATTCAATTTCCCAGAAATGCTCTGATTGTCTCCTTCTGAAAAAGCCACATCTGTAGCAGAAAACATAACCTTGGGATGTTCTTCTTTTTTAAGGGCATTATGGGTCTTCTTATCCATTGTTGCACCGCGTGTACTTTTAATGCTTGCTACATCCACTTCAAATGAAATTTCTTTAAAAACTTGTGCATCAATATTTAAGGAACCGTTACAAGTATTGGCGGTAACCGTCCAATCATGTAAAGTCGAAGTACCATCGACCGTCAATACACTTTCAGCAGATAGCGTATAATTCTCTTGGGAAAAGCCCAGGTTAATACCAAAAACCACAAGTAACGTAAATAGTAGATTTCTCATTTTGTTTTGCTTTAATATATCTTATCAAATTCTAGACCAAACCTATTCACCCTTCATCCAGAACCATTTGCCAGAATTTTTGCTGTTCTTCTATACTAGGTTGTTCTTTGGGACTCACTAATCTCAAACCTACAAAATTGGAATCTGTAAACCACCAAAAACTCTTTGGAATTTGAGGATCACGTTTTTGTAATTTTACACTTGACGCGCTACGGGCAGCAGAACGTAGTAGTTCTGCATCGTCATCCCAAGAACCACCACGAAATACCCTAGGATGAATTACCATTGGTATCACCCAAGGATTTTTCTCTTCCGTTTTGGTATATGCATCTTGTTTGTACTCATCCAACGTCCATTCAGCAACATTGCCATGCATATCATATAAGCCCCATTTGTTGGGAAGTTTAGTGCCCACTTTCGCATACTTACTATCCGAATTTTTATAATACACGGCATATTTTGCCAGTTCTTCCTCAGAATTTCCAAATTCATACATGGTCTGTGAACCTGCTCTAGCAGCATATTCCCATTCGGCTTCAGTAGGTAATCTGTAAAAACGGCCTGTTATTTCGCTTAACCACTTACAGAAGATCAGTGCAGAAAAGGTTGACATACTCACCGCAGGAAAATCATCCTTACCCATACCATAGGAAGGGTCCTCATATGGAGGGCTCGGCCTAGTGATAGCGTCAATAGCACTTAATTTATCTGCCTCCAGACTTTCGAATAGTGGTTGGTTTTGTTTGAAAAAAAGCTCAAAAACACTCCAAGTAACCTCATACTTACCCATCCAAAATGCATCGAGAACAACCTTTTTTTGAGGGCCTTCATCGTCTTTTCTATTTACTTCATTAGCCGGACTACCCATTAAAAATTCCCCTTCAGGTACCAATACCATATCAAATGATAAATTCGCAACTGGTATAGTTTCGGTATAAGCCTCGTTTACGGTTACCACCTTTTCCTCAACTTTATCCAAAGTGGCCACCGAGGATTTACAGGAATATAATCCTGTGATAATAATGCAAATTGAAAAAATATATGAAGGGAATTTGGTGGATTCTTGCGGTTGGGTATTCATTTTCTAAATTTTACTAAAAATATTAAAATTACGCAGGATAAAATAGCAAAACAGCCTTTATATTTAACCACTTTTGATGGTTTTGTGACAATCTAAAGGTCTTTACAAACCTTTCAGGATTGTTTTAAGATTGCTTATTTTAATAACTAATTATTGCCCTAAATCTATTGCTTCAAAAGCAATGAGTTCATTACTCCTAAATTGTAAAGTAACCTCAATAGGATTACAGCATACCTCACAATCTTCGACAAAGGTTTGCTTGGTCACTGATGTATCCATCAACATCGATATTTCTTCCCAGCAATAAGGACATTGAAAAAAATGCTCTAACATAAAAGAGGTATTTCTTGAATCTACAAATAGGCCTGTTTATAACTCAATATTCAACAATTGGCCGGTTAGTTGCAATAACTGTAGTTCGGCCAGCTTGGCATCATATTTCGCCAAATTCTTATTCGTTTGGGCATTTAACAAGTTAATTTGGGCCTGCCGAAATTCTATTGAAGTAATTCTTCCCAATTGAAATTGTTCTTTGGACCTTTCAAAGTTGTTTAGATTGGTGATGACATTCTGTTCCTGAATGGTATAAATATTCAACCGGTTTTCATAGATACTCAAGGCATTTAAGATATCCCTATCCACTTCAATCTCAATTTGTTTTTTGAGAAGTTCCTGGTTTTCATAGACAATCCTTGCATTTTTAACACGTATGGTTGTACCACCCCCATCAAATAGATTCCAGGTGAGACTAGCTCCCAAATTTAGATTGTAAGTTTGATTATTGGTGCCAGGGAAAAAAGCGGAAGCTGCACTTTGGTTTAAGTTCCATCCATAAGCACCCGTTAATCCAATATTGGGAAGGTATCCTGATTTACTGACCTTAATATCATATTTATTAATAGCCAAGTTCTTATTCGTTTGTAAAAGCGCTACATTATTCTCCTTCGCAAGGCCAATATAATCTTCTATCTGTATTTTTGGAATAAATGTAACAACGGTATCAACCGCATATGTTTCGTTGAGGTTTAGATTTAGAACAACGTTCATATCTCTTTTGGTATTTGCGAGCTGCTGCTCGGCATTTAAAAGATTTATACTGTCATTAGTTACATCAACCTGTGCATTTAAGATATCCAATTTGGTATTTTGCCCATATTCAAAGGCATACTCCGCCCGTGTAATCCTATCTTTTGAAATTTCCAGTGCTTTTTTAAACACATTTACATTCTCTGTGAGACGGGCAACTTCAAAATAAATACTGAATAACTGCAAAATCGTATTTTCTATCGTTTCCCTTGCCTGTAATTCTGAGAGTTGGTATTGCTCTTTTAGGCTCTTATAGTTGTAATACCTACCAAGTCCATCAAATAAAGTATAATTAAGTGTAAGACCAGAATTAAAGCGCTGTGCTTCGGCCTGATTTAGTTCAATATCGGGTCTTGGGTCGCCATTTTCCAAAAATTGCCCTGGGAATTCAATAGTAGCATCATCCCGGTTATAGGTTGCGCCAGCATTAGCGGTCAAGGTGGGCAAAAATCCTGAATTTAAGAGACTTTTGTTGTTGTCGGCAATCGCCACTTGATTCTTGGCTACCTTAATTCCAAAATTATTCTCTAAGGCCTGTGCAATGGCTTCATCTTTTGTTAATAGTATATCTTGGGCCTCAACACCCATACAAAACATACTTATAACTATAACTAGAAGGGTAATATTATTTCTCATTATGTTTTACCTATGATTCTTTTGAAGATTCTTGATAATCCTCTGAAGTTTCGTTGAACTTATCAGAAATGTCTTCGTTATTCTTGTTTAATACGCTGCGACCATCTGCAAGGCCACCCTTTAATTCAATTTCTTCCTTTTGCTCCTTAATAGCCCTTTCAACTTCCTCCTTAGTTACTTTATCACCAGTCTTGAGCCATTTAGTGTTCACTTTAATCTTGTTGCTAAATGAGAGAAACAAGGGTAACATCAATAACGTCAGAACTGTAGCAAAAGCAATACCATACGCAATGGAAATGGCCATAGGTTTCAAAAACTGGGCTTGTCTACTCTTTTCAAGTAGCAATGGTGCAAGACCTGCAATAGTTGTGATGGAAGTTAAGAAGATAGCTCTAAATCTTGATTTTCCTGCTTCAATAAGGGCATCGTCAAATTCCATGCCTTGTCTTAGGTTATTATTGAATCTACCAATTAATACTAGTCCGTCATTTACCATGATCCCTATTAAAGCAATCACTCCCAACATCGATAGGATATTGATCGGGAAACCGTGGATATAATGCCCCCAACCCACTGCAGTAATGCTGAAAGGAACCAGTAATATCAACATTAAAGGTTGACTGAAACTTCGAAAGGTAAATGCAATGGTTATATAAATTAGGAGTAAGACGGTGATGCCTACACTTTTTAATGATTTCAACATTTTGCCTGCTTCCCTATTCTGACCCTCGTAAGATGGAGTTACTGACGGATATTTGGATTGAATTTCTGGCATAATATCATTTTGTATTTCGGCCATGATATCTGTTGCACTTGTGGTATCCGGATCTTTGAGGTCTGCTGAAATCTGGATTTCACGCCTACCCTCCAGCCTATTTATGGCCACATCGCCCCTCTCGATCGTATAATTGGCGATTTCCTTTAGCGGCACCCGATTACCAGTTGGGGTCAATATCCGCATTTCATCCAAATCAGAAATTGAGGAGCGGTTTTCACGGTCATAACGCACCCAAACCCGAATTTCATCCTGACTACGTTGAAAACGTTGCGCTTGGGTACCAAAAAAACCAGCCCTAACCTGATTCATGACTGCCCTAAGATCCAATCCCAATAAATAAGCATTTTCCTTAAGTTCCAGACGTATTTCCTTTATCCCGGCTGGATCATTGTCCGCCACATCCTTTAAGGCCGAATTTGCAACCATAGCAGCCTTTAGTTCATCTTTAGCAGCCTTCAAATCCTCAATATTGTTTCCTAAAAGCGAAACTGAGACCGGACTACCCCCGAAATTACCACCTGAACCATAAATTAAACTTTCAATACCTATTACCGGCCCAACCAATTCCCTTAGGCGATTGGTTACCATATCTGATCTAATCGCATCAGGACGCTCTTCGCCTGGTAATAAGTTTATAGTCAATGTGGCCGCGGATGAACCTGGACCCACATTTTTAATAACATTCTCGAAAAGTATTTTATCGGTACCTTTCAAATATTTCTCGGTCAACTCCTGATTAACAATTTCCGCCTTTTCCTCAATTAATGATATAATGGAATCGGTTACTTTCTCATTGGTACCATTGGGCATCAATAATTCTACCTGAACCCTATCACTTGCAATTCTAGGAAAGAAGGTAGTTTGAATAATTCCACCACCTATGGACCCTAAAGTCAAAATCAAAAGCATGGCGAAAATTCCAAACGAAAGCATCTTATATTGCATGACAAACTTGAGTGTAGGGCTATACATATTGTCCCTCATCCATTTCATAAATCGATCTCCCGATTGGTTGATTATTCGCAGTTTTGCAAAGGCCTTTGCAATTCCGGTTTTTTCCTTTTTATCTACCGGTTTAAGGGCTTTTGAATGTGCCAAATGTGCAGGCAGTATAATCAATGCCTCTATTAAGGACACCACAAGTGTCAAAATCACAATTACCGAAACTTCGCCAAAAAAATCACCTATTCTGCCATCTAAAAACAGGAAGATTGAAAATGCCAATATTGTGGTGATAATTGCTGAAACGATGGGCGGAATCACTTCCATAGTACCATCTATTGCTGCTTGTATAGGTGACTTTCCTTTTTCGTAATGCTGATATATATTCTCGGCAATCACGATTCCGTCATCGACCAGTATACCAATTACAATGATCATTCCGAACAGAGACAGTACATTAATGGTCACATCAAAGAAACCAGCAAATATGAACATCCCCAAAAAGGAAATTGGTAAACCAAAAGCTACCCAAAAAGCCAACCTTGTGTTCAAAAAGAGCGAAAGGAAAATCAGCACTAAAATCATACCCATAATGGCATTCTGAGTCAATAGTTCTGTTCTTTGGTTTAAGGTCTTGGATTGATCACTAACCACGTTCAGTTGAACATTATTGTGTTTTTGATTAAAATCGGCAACATAATCCTTAACCTTTTGGGCAGAGCCAAGCAAATCCTCTGTATTGGTGCTCGTAATTGTAGTACTGACCGACATGTTCCCATTAAAATAGGAAGCATTTGGCGTTTCGGAAAACCTATCGCGAATTATAGCTACATCCTTGAGGCGTATCGTTTGACCATTCGGATCTGCTTTAATTATAATATTTGACAATTCTTTGCCATAATATGATCTGTTATTGGCCCTTATCAAATACTCCTCAGCATTTGTTTTTATATTGCCGCCGGTTACCAGGATATTGGCATTGCCTACGGCTAGTGCTACTTCATTAAAAGAAAGATTGTAGGCCAATAAATTATTCTCGTTGACTGCAATTTCAATTTCCTCCTGCGGGTATCCTGAAATCGTGATTTGTGATATACCCTCAATGGCCCTAATATCATTTTCTATTTGTCTGCCAATCTGCTTTAAGGTGGCCAGCGGTATTTTCTCACCACTTATGGCGAAACTGATAGTTTGCCGTATAGCCTCTAATTTTGATACAATCAACGGTTCCATACCGGTTGGGAAGGTAGGCACCCTGTCTACCGCATTTTTTACTTGAAGCAGCATGAAATCAATATCCCTGCCTTTTTCGATTTCTACATTGATACTTCCACTATTTTCCCTAGATGTTGAAGTCACACGATCAACACCTTCCAAACCTTTTAGATTATCCTCAATTTTTAGTACAATGCCTTCTTCAACCTCTTGTGGTGAAGCGCCAGGATACGTAATGTTTATAAAAACATTCTTGGAATCGGTAAGTGGAAAAAATGATGATTTTAATGAAAGCACACCTAAAATACCAAAAACAAAAAATGCGAAAATGAATACATTTACTGCAACATGGTATTTAATGAAATATGAGATAACATTCTTCATTAGTTGCTTGGTTTAAGTGATTTACCCATTTCATCCTCTTTATACTGCTTAACAAGCATACCCGCATAAGCTCCCATTACAGGTTTACTTAAGATAGTCACACCATTGGGAACTTCTTTCAACACTACCGTTTTATCTGAAAAATAAACTGGTTTAACATCGATCAAGTCTAAAAGAGAATCGCGCACAATGAATATTTGATTGTTTTCCAATAACAAATTCCTATCAATTTCAATGGCATTGGTTTCTTCTTTCGCATTCAGGTTAGCCTCTAGATACATCCCTTCCCTTAGATTACTATCTTTTACCTCTATAAAGGCCTTAATAGTCTGGGTGGCTTGATCTATACT
The DNA here is from genome assembly GCA_965367725.1 of uncultured Maribacter sp. Taxonomy (GTDB): domain Bacteria; phylum Bacteroidota; class Bacteroidia; order Flavobacteriales; family Flavobacteriaceae; genus Maribacter_A. Next base: position 8,062 of record CBDUKE010000076.1, read on the forward strand.
CCCGTTGATTCGGGCAACCTTACCTAAATAGTTATTGGTTTTGTCCAGATTCGTTAGCGCTACTTGTTCCCCAACCTTAAGTAAATCACTAAAATTTTTACTAACGGAAACTTCCAACTCGTAAACCTCAGTATTTATGAATTCCCCTAATTTTTGTCCTGCCCTGATTAAAGTGCCTTCAGTAACCAAAGCATCGGTCAACACTCCTTTGAATGGAGCTGATATCCTATACTTTGAAAGTCGTTGCTCCATATTCTTTACATTGTAATAAGTTGTTAGGATACCGCGCCCTGAAACAAAGAATTTCTCTTTTTCGGTGGTCATTTCAGGAAGGTCTGGAGTAACCTTATCCATATCAAAGCCATTTAGATATACTTGCCATTTGGGGTAAATATCTGGATAATCCAAACGTAAATCGGGCATTATCGAGGTAAGCTGATTGTATAAATTGCTCTTGGCCGATTGTACACTAGCCGCATATTCGGCAGCATCAATTCGTATAATAACCTCGCCCTTATTATAATTTTGACCCGTTCTGAACAACTTGTTGCCTCCTCTAAAAACGCCTTGTACTTCTGAATAAAGTTCCATTCGGTTTTTAGCCTTTAGATTACCATTCGCCGGCACCACAATGGGTATGGTGCCATTTTGTACCTGATCAACAAATACGATCTTAATAACCTTTTCTACTTTGGGTCTTGAGCTACTCTTACTTGAAATGATCAACTTAGCAACATAAACCGCCGCCACGATGATCAATACACCCAAAATGCTTAAAATAATCTTTCTCATAAAGTTGGTTATAACGTTACTTTTTCTTTCGTGAAATTAAATTGTATCTTTTTCAAAATTCCGATTACTCGTTTTTTATCGTCTTCAGTAATATTCTGCTCTATGATTGCGATGAACTTTTTTATTGCCGGTTTTGATTGTTTGAATACCGCTCTTCCCTCATTTGTCAAAAATACCTGATTGATCCGCTTATCTTCTTTACTTTGTTTTCTTTTGATATAATTTTTCTTTTCCATTTTTGATAACAAACGTGCCAAAGAAGATTTATCGCGAAATGTGAGAAACGCCAATTCATTTTGATTTAACCCATCTTCATCATGTAACTTCTTAAGTGTAATCATTTGCTCCTTACTCAGATCCAAACCTTGTTCTATCAACAATTCATGTAAATAATAGTCAGCAATTTTAGAAGTTTTACCTAGCCAAGGACCAATTGAATTCTCAAAGTCGATATGTTCTTCCCCTAATTTCACGGGGCGAAACTACATAAAAACAATTTAGTTGCATATGCAACTATTGTTAAAATTATCATAATTATTGTTTAATTTTTATTATTATTTATTAAACATTTTGCTTATGGTGTATAAAAAAAGGGATGCTTATGCATCCCTTAAGTAGAACTTACCCTGAGTTATTCTTTTGCTTCAATACTAATATTCGCAACCGTTCAGTTCCTATTCCAGGTCATCAAATTTATTGTTCGCCATTCGAGTATCAATTTCGTGCAATTGGTGATATTTTAAATTCAACTGCAAATCGTCGGTATCAAAAGCAACAAGATCTACACTTTGCATGTTTTGAAGGCTTTCGAAAGAAGTGAAATCGTTACCTTGAAGTTGCACAAACTGCAACTCTGTCAATGACTGAATACCTTCGGGAACTGATCCATGAAAGTTATTAAATGACAATAACAACTCTGAAAGGTTTTTCATTTTACCAAAACTAAAATTTATTTCACCTTCTAGTTTATTACCAGAGAGACCCAGGTTTGTTAGATTAACTAAACTCGCCATGGTCTCAGGCAATTTTCCTTCAAAATAATTGCTGGAAAGATTTAAGATTTTAAGATTTTTGGCGGCACTAATACTTTCCGGAATATTTCCTTCAAGCTTATTATCGAACAAAATAAGTTCTTCTAAGTTTAGCATTGACGTAAAATTTTCAGGGAGCTTACCCTGTAGACCGTTCATCTCTAACTTTAATACCTTTAGTTGAACTAGCTCCAACAATTCATCGGGCAAATCTCCTTCTAGATTATTTAATGCAAAGTCAAGAACTTCCAGATTTTTCAGACTCTTCAAGCTGGCAGGAATCTTACCTAACAAATTGTTTTGATACAGATTTAGGCCTATTACATGACCATCTATGATATCAACGCCATACCATTGGTGAACTGGTGATTTTAAATTCCATTTTATAGTCCAGGAATCGCCATTGGTTGACTGATAAAGGTCTATAAGGGCAGATTTTTCGTCTTCCGGTATTTGTGCTATTGCAATAGTTTGCACTAACAGAAAAAAAAGAAAGGAAATATAAAGTAGTTTTTTATCCATAATTATTAAGTTTTAGGGTTACAATTAAACTTTTCGATTGTTTAATATTATGTTTTGGGCCATATGGCAATGTTTTTCATATATTTTCTAGTGTTATTCATCTTATCCTTAGGTCTTTAACGTTTTTTTTTAAGATTTCTGATATATTCTTCCATATTTCTGCGAACCTTTATAAAAAAAGGGATGCTTTCGCATCCCTTTTAACCAAGCTAACTAAAACTATGAATCACTAACTAATCATCCTCATCATCAAACTTCGTGTCTGCCATCCTAGTTTTGCTAAAGTTTATGTCTTTGAAATCTATGTTTGCATCGTCCTTATCGTAATCAAAGACCAATATTCCTTTGGTATCCATCATTCCTAAATTGTCGAATGAGTTAAAATCGTTGTTTTGAATTTGAAAAATCTCTAGACTGGCCAATTGTCCAAATTCTGCAGGAATTTCACCTCCAAATCGATTGTTTGCCAATACCAATTCCTTTAAATTGCTTAGGTTACCAATTTCACGGGGTATATCTCCGTATAATCCGTTTTCAAAAAGACCCAAGCTTTCCAATTGGGTCAGATTTCCCAAACTATTGGGAATCGAACCTCTTAAATTATTACTTGATAAATTAAGTATTCTCAACTTTTTAAGATTTCCAATACTATCGGGAATACTTCCTGATAAAAAATTGTTAAAAACAGATAACTCTTCCAAATTGGCCATCATCCCAATTGAATTTGGTATGGAGCCCTTTAATCGGTTCATTTCAAGCTTTAAAACCTTTAGTTCTTTCAACAACCCCAAGCCATTGGGTAATTCCCCAGATATGGCATTAAATGCCAAATTCAATTTTCGAAGATGTACAAGTTTAATAATGCTTTCTGGTAAGGTACCTGTCAAATTATTATGGAATAGATTAATTTCAACAACTTGATCATTCACCACCTTAACCCCGTGCCATTTTTTATAAGATGAATTGATATCCCAATTATTTTTCCAGGCTTCACCGTTGGTGCTATTGTATAAATCTATTAAGGCCTGTTTTTCATCAACAGAAATATCAGCAAATATGGCATTGCTTGACAGAACACTTATCAACAACAAACAAAATATTTTTTTCATAACACATATAATTAAAACAGACTTAAGCCCAATTATTTTAGGAATTACCCTACAAATTACATGTATTAACGGTTTAAAAGCAACTTTTATCGTCTAAGCGCACTATAATGTTGCGAAAGCTCAATTTTTTGTGGTGTAGGAAAATATTACAAGGAAATATAGGGGGACATTAGTCGATTTCTTCCAAACTGAGGGTTATCTCTTCCCAATGCAACATAAGATCTTCCAGGCTTTTCTTTTTACCTTGGTATGAATCAAAAAAGTTGGGTTTTGCAATGGTAGTATCATAATCCATTAATAGCTTATGATCTATTTCTGAGATTTCTTTTTCAAGCGTTGAAATTTTGCTCTCAACGGCACTCAACTTGTTCTTTAAGGATTTTAATTTTTTTTGATCTTTAAATGAGTTCGACTGCTTTTCAGTCTTGACTTTTTTAACGGTATTGTTTTTTTCTTGTTCAATAGCCCTAAAATCGGCCGCCTTACGCTGGTCTAGATAATATTCTATATCGCCCAAGTATTCTTTGATTTTTTTATCCTTGAATTCATAAACCTTGTTGGTAAGCCCTTGGAGAAAATCCCTATCATGGGATACCAGGATCAAAGTACCTTCAAAATTCTGTAATGCCTGCTTTAATACATTCTTTGATTTAATATCAAGGTGATTGGTAGGTTCATCCATGACCAAAACATTAAAGGGCTGTAATAACATTTTGGCCAAGGCGAGTCTATTGCGTTCGCCCCCCGAAAGCACTTTTACATACTTGTCTACTTCTTCCCCACGAAAAAGAAATGATCCCAGAATATCACGGACCTTACTTCTGTTCTTCTCATTAGCTGCATCTATCATGGTGTCCAAAACCGTTTTTCTGCCATCTAGATACTCAGCTTGGTTTTGGGCAAAATACCCTATCTGCACATTATGGCCTAGTTTACATAGACCTTCATGCTCTAATTCACCAACCATAATCTTGGCCAAGGTAGATTTGCCTTGTCCGTTTTGACCCACAAATGCCGTTTTACTACCCCGTTCTAAAAGCAAATCAATATTCTGGAGCACTAAATTATCCCCATATCTTTTAGATAGATCGGTTATTTCTGTAATAACTTTTCCTGGAGTGATTGAAATTGGAAAACGCAAATTCATTACAGCATTGTCATCTTGATCTACTTCAATACGCTCCATCTTATCCAACTTTTTGATAAGGGATTGGGCCATTGAGGCCTTGGTGGATTTTGCCCTGAATTTTTCTATTAATCGTTCGGCCTGCTGAATTTCTTTCTCCTGGTTTTTTTGGGCGTTGAATTGTTGTTCTTTAATCTCGCCCCTTAGTTTTAAAAATTGGGAATAAGGTTTATTATAATCATAAATTCTACCCAAAGAAATTTCAATCGTTCTATTCGTTACATTATCCAAGAACATTTTATCATGTGAAACTATGACAACAGCCCCAGTGTAATTATTCAAAAATTGTTCAAGCCAGATGATAGATTCTATATCCAAATGGTTGGTAGGCTCATCCAATAACAATACATCATTGTTTTGCAGTAGCAGTTTAGCCAACTCGATACGCATACGCCAACCTCCTGAAAAGGTATCGGTTTTGTTGTCAAAATCCTCTCGTTTAAATCCTAATCCTTGAAGAATCTTTTCGGTTTCACCTTGGTAATTATAACCGCCAATAATCTCGTAGTGATGTGTAAAATCATTTAGGTCTACCATTAGTTGATGATAACCTTCACTTTCATAATCCGTTCTTTCTGCAAGTTGATGGTTAATACTGTCTAACTTAAGTTCCAATGCCTTGATTTCTTCAAAGGCATGATATGCTTCTTCTAAAACTGTTCTACCTTGTTCAAAATCTATATCCTGTCTAAGAAAACCAATCTTAATATTCTTCTCGGTAGCAATAGTTCCCGAATCAATTGACATGTCTTTAGACAACAACTTTAACAGGGTAGATTTACCTGCTCCATTTTTACCAATTAGACCAACGCGGTCTCCTGCATTTAGTCTAAAAGATATTTTTTCGAACAAGTATTCGCCTCCAAAAGAGACTGAAAGATTATGGATGTTAAGCATATTTTGTGACCTATGTTACATTAGAAAAGCGAGCAATGCTGTATTTTCGCGAAAACATTTTGCAAATGTTAAAAAAAGGAAACAAACTATACAGCATTTTAACAGGAAGTTGTCCTAAATGCCATAATGAAAGCATGTATTTGGATAAAAACCCATATAAATTAGGGAATCTCTTCAAGATGCATGAGCGCTGTTCGCACTGCCATACAAAATATAAAATAGAACCCTCCTTTTTTTATGGTGCCATGTACGTTAGTTATGCCGTGGGTATTGCATTTGCTTTTGCTGCATTTGTGATCTCCTTTTTGCTTGTTGGCACCTCGTTGATCAATACATTCATTTCAATTATAGTGACCATGATTGTTTTTTTGCCTGTGATCGTACGATTGTCAAGGAATATATGGATCAACCTCTTTGTGCATTACGATTCAAGAGCTGCTAAGACCTCTTAGCTACAAATCTTTTTGAGAACCTTTTAATATCTATTTCCAAAGGTAGCACTTGGCCTTTTTCAACGTGATTAAAAAGTTGTTTAGAAATAGTAGGAGCAATAAGAACGCCACGAGAGCCAAACCCATTCAAAACTATAATATTCCCATGTTTGGGATGCAAGCCAACCAAAGGCCTCCTATCTGCCACTGTGGGTCTAATACCGGCTACATGATCAACGATATCGTAATCACACTTTAAGAATGTATGTAATTTATCCAATAATTCATTTTTTGCCCCATTAGTTGGACTATTGGATTTGTCAGTACGTTCATAAGTAGCCCCAACGCGATACAGGTCATCCCCCAGTGGAATAATAAACACTGCGGATTTGATAATATTATTTTCTTTTAATTTAGGAGCTTTTATGGTCAAGAGTTCACCCTTGTTTCCGATTAATGGAAGATAGTTGAAATACGGATTCGATTTTAAACCAAAACCGGTTGCGAAAACAATTTTCCTGGCCTTTAAGGAATTGTACGCTATATGTTCTTTTTCAACGATCAATGCATCAAAATCAAAGGTCTTACTAATCAAATTTCCTTTTTTTTGAAGAAAGGATTCATAAGCTCCAATCAATGTTTTTGTGTCTATTCTACCCGTGTGCAATACTTCTCCCAACCCATAGGGAGCATCAACACTTTCATTATTATTTTCAATAATTCTAGTGGAAAGAAATCTACCCAATCTTGCTTTATCGGCAGCTTCGAACCATAGGTTTTGCTCTTCAATGGAAGCGAACTTTCTATAAATGGGAGTTTTGCAATCCAACTTTACACCCAACTTTGATTCCAGCTGATTGTAAAAAGGCATTGCTGTTTCTAACTGGACATCTGCATTCCAGGCCAAGGTAAATCTTTTAAGAATTACAGGATTGTACAATCCTCCGGCTACCAGTGAAGCGGTTTGGGAACCATCATTAATCACCTTATAACTCTTGTTATTTTCTTCTAATTGCTCACAAAAAGATAAGCCGGCCAAACCTAGGCCAACGATTAGGTAGTCTAACATTTAACAAAGGTAAATAATATACAACTCGGGAAAGCAAACGAAGTATTCTTTCATTAGTTTCTTCTTTAAAAAAAGCCAATCGCGACCTTCTTTGTACAAATGATTTTTGCCAATAAAAAAAACCCTGACGATAACGTCAGGGTTTTCATTTAATATTGAATTGGAATAAGCTGTACTTAGTATGCCCACATATCTTGCTCCCTATCCCTGATGACCTCTTTAATTCGTTCGGCCTCCAGTAATTGAAACAAGGCATTGTCTGCAATATAATCGTTGACCTTACGGTCACCGTGAACATTATCCTCACGATAGATAACACCGTTAAACCTTCTAGCGTTTAATAACATATCAAAAGATATGGGTTGCGCCGAGTTGCGTTGGTTAAATACTTTGGCATCGTGCAATATTTGCCTGGCACCTGGGTACCACACCCAGAAAAGTTCAACCTTAGCATCTGCAGGGTCCATAGATTCATCATCAATAAAGTTAACATCCGGTGCAACAGGAGCAATACCCAATAATCGGTATTTTAATTCTCCTTGACGTTTGTCGAAGTACCAGATTCCTTTAATGCGATACTCTTCGATATCAGCGGCAGTCAAATTCCGCTCATTAATAAATTCAAGAGAGAGTTCCTCGCCAGCATTTATCTGTTCGTATCCCATATCGGTAGTATCAACTTTCGACAAAGTAGCTGCCAAATCACTGAATACTCTTTTTTCAGTAAAATAAGAATCTACATATACATCCGCTAGTTTACCGTTTTTGATATTCTTCAAGAGAACATCATACAAGGAACGCCTATCAGCACCTATATCAATAGTGTCTGTAGGATAGTAAAGGGGAAAGTTAACCCTTTCATCCAAGTCAATGGTCTCCCATACGGTTTTGGACCAAAGGATATCCCTATCTTCCACATAACCATACTCTAAAGGAGCATCATTGTCCAAGGCCTTTTGCGCTTCTGTCCTTACACCAATTTCTTGTGGCTTCTTAGCATTCAATATATTTGCTTGGGCCATAATTGATGCGGGCAGTAGACTAACAGCTCCGATTAATAAAACATTTTTCCAATTCATGTTTATTTCAATTTTAAAAATTGCCAGGCAACAATAATGCAACCTGGCATTCAATTGTTATTAGTTCGTAATCTCCACAACAACCGGAGACACCTTTTTAAGTTTATAACTCTTATTGTTCGTAATGTATGCGTTCACATCAAAAATCTGGACAGCATCACCACGCTTGGCTCTTTTAAGGGCAGATTTTGCTCTTGAGTCAAGTTTATTACCGTTAACACTTACAGTAGGTTGACCAGGAACTTTGAATTTAAATCCGCTTACTTTAAGATTCAAATCAAAATCAAA
>CBDUKE010000077.1:0-15616 GCA_965367725.1 uncultured Maribacter sp.
CTCCTAAAGGTCCTCCTTCTACTTTGGTATCAAAACGTACACCGCCAGCACCATGAAAATCTTCTCCTTCACCGTTTACGGCCATTCCAAAAGCAACATACCAGGCATAATAGTAAGGTTCGCCACTGGTGAAATTGGCCGAAGTACTGGTCCAAAAATATCCGTAGTCATCATCACCTGCTTCGTTTACTATTGGTGTACAGGAAAATATAGGGTCAATAGCAGGACCCACTGCTGAAGCATCAGTAGCGCTTGGGGAATAGGAATAATCCACAATTCCCTGAAGTTCTTTAACATTAGGTAGTCGCCAATCGGTATACCCTGCTTCTTCTGATGCCTCTGCGTAGGCCAATGCATTTTCCCAGTCCAATCCTTCCCCGTTATCTGATTGTGTCCACATTAAATCTGTGGCATTGTCGGTAATGGTGCCATCACCATTATCGATATATGCATTGACACCATAATCACCACCACGAACGGCTCGTACATATTTTCCACCAACGGGACCGCTGGCATTTGCCGAATAGGCCTTGATATGCCCAGTTACATGATTTACTCCAAAAGCGGCATTAGAACCCCCTTCTACGGTAACACCTACATAATAGTCGCTAGACCAATATTGTTCGTCTTTGGTCACCTGTCCACTGGCCAGTGTAAAATAGGTGGTGTTTAAATACGGCCAACCTAATCCAAAATCACTGATGGAATACAGTTCTTTACAACTTGGCATGCGCCAGTCATCATAACCAGCAAATTCCAGACTTTCGCAATAATCAACAGCATCTTGCCATGAAAAATCCTCTGATGTAGGTATTTGTTGCCACATTAAACCAGTGCTATCATCGATGATGGTGCCATCGCCACTATCAGAGTATGACATTAGCTCACCTTTTAGATAATTCGCATCCTGTCCGTAAAAAGCATCCCCTACATTAAGGTTGGTAACTTCATCCCCATCGGCATTGTACAACTTGGTTTGCCCGGAAGCGACCATAAGATAGTTGTTGACTGATAAATCACCCGATGTACCATCATCATCGGCTGTATCATCGTCATCTGTTGAAACAATTTCATCTATAGTTTCGTCATCGTTTGAGCAACTTGTTATTGAAAAAAATAACATTGACAGTATTAATAAGCTTAAGATTTTTGCTGTTGTTTTCATCGATATAAATATTTGTTATTATCTGTTTTAACGTCTTTTTCCTCTACTATTTTTCTTTAGATAAGCAACGTATAATTCCTGTTGCTCATCAGTCAATAGACCTTTTACCTCTTTTTCAAAATCGGTTTTTAGCGCTTCCATTTCCTTGCGGTCCGGTCTGCCCGATTTCGTTTTCCCCTTTACTTCTTTAAAGTGCGCGGTATATAGCTCCAAGACTTCAGTTTCTTGATCTTCGCTTAGTGAGATCCCTTCAGCTAAATTGCTGACCATTTTTTCAATTTGCTTCGAATTTGGTATTGATGGTGGCCCCTGTTGGCCTCCACCTTGGGGTCCTCTTTGTTGTCCACAAGCCGTAGTTGTTACTATCAAAGCAACTAACATTACTTTCCATATTTTACTCATTTTTAATTTCATGATTTTAATTTTTAAATGTTTGCCCAAAGAAACATAAGGTTGTGATCCTTAGAAATCAAAATCAACGAACTGGGCGATTTCATCAACCAATTAGGAAGTATTTGATGACAAATAAAATTAACCTCGCCACATACAATTGAATTAACGAGCCTATAACTCTCAACTAACTTTTGTGTTTAATTGATGTTCTTAACTAATTTTACGTAATTGAATATTCTTACAGCATCACCTTAAGGGCTTTTTGCTGTAGGTTAATCGTCCTGGTCGCAATCTTTTGGATCACTAATCACTTAAAATGCAAAAAACAAATAGGGCGAATACAAGATTTTTTTATTGGAATCATTTAAGAATAAGTTGCTGTAAGTACGTAAGGTTTTAAAAGACCAATAAGTATTACATATTAGTATTTTAGAAATCAAACACAGAAATTTAAATGCAAGAAAAATTGATCTTTGTTTATAATGCAGATTCTGGCCTGCGTAATATGATTATTGATGGTGCACACAAAATATTCAGCCCAAGTACGTATGAATGCAAGCTGTGCGATATTACTTTTGGGGCATTTACAGAAAACAGAATTTGGAAAAAATTCAGGCAAGAAGTTTCATTGGAAATGGATTTTTTACACAAGGATGAATTTAAAAATCAGTATGCCTCAAAATTCGGACATAAATTCAAGTACCCCATTGTACTCATTACAACCAATGAAAATTTGGAAGTATTTGTTAATACAGCAGAATTGAATGCATTGGAAAGTGCTGAAGATTTGATCAGTTTGATCAAGTCAAGAATTTGAATCGATTATTTGTTTTCTTGAAAGAAATTTTGGTTGATATCATCAATGTAATACAAGACTTCGTCCCTGCCTATATTTTTTGAAGAAGAGGTAATAAAGTAATTCGGAGCCTCTTCCCAAACCCCGTCAAGTAACTGCTTTATATAGGAATCCACATTTTTTTCAATGACTTTGGGCTTCAATTTATCGGCTTTCGTAAATATGATACTGAACGGAATCATGTTTTCACCCAGAAATTCCATAAACTCCATATCAATCTTTTGGGGTTCGTGGCGAACATCCACCAAAACAAATGCACTGAGCAACTGTTTACGCTTAATAAAATAATCCGTAATATATTTTTGAAAGGTTTTTTTATCCCTTTTTGATACCCGGGCATAGCCATAACCCGGTAAATCTACCAAAAACCAATTGCCATTGATTTTAAAATGGTTAATGAGCTGTGTTTTCCCTGGTCTGCCAGAAATCTTGGCGAGGCTTTTGCGTTCGGTCAACATATTGATCAATGATGATTTGCCCACATTAGACCTGCCTATGAACGCATACTCAGGTATTGGCTCATTAGGGCATTTAGCAACATCAGAATTGCTTATCACAAAGTCAGCCGACTTTATTTTCATTGGAAAACGGGTTTAGAAATTTCTCTTTTCCAGCCAGGCGTCAAGAATATCATTAAATTCATTGGGATGTTCCATCATAGGGGCATGACCACATTTATTAATCCAGAATAAATCCGAATCCGGTAATAATTCATGAAATTCCTTGGCCACATTTGGTGGTGTGACAGTGTCATTTTTTCCCCAGATAATACATGTTGGCGTTTTCATATGAGGCAGGTCTTTAGACATATTATGACGAATGGCGCTTTTTGCAATAGACAAGGTCTTAACCAATTTAATCCTGTCGTTCACTGTAGCGAAAACCTCATCCACAATTTCTTTGGTAGCAACCGCTGGATCGTAAAATACATCCTCCGCCTTTTTTTTGATGAACTCATAATCACCCCGCTTGGGGTAGCCATCACCCATGGCACTTTCATAAAGGCCAGAACTCCCAGTAATGACCAAGGCCTTTACCATCTTAGGATATAATTTGGTATGTAATAGGCCAATATGCCCACCCAATGAATTACCTAAAAGTATCACGTCTTTTAGGCCTTTGAATTCAATGAATTTTTCTAAATATTTCGCGAAGCTTTTTACATTGGTCTTCAACAAAGGCATGGTATAAATTGGCAGCTCCGGAATCAGAACTTTATACCCTCTTTTCGGGAAATGCTCAGATACGCCCTTGAAGTTGCTTAACCCTCCCATAAGACCATGTAAAATAATAATAGGAGTACCTTCTCCCTTCTCAATATATCGATACTTACCCTCCGTAATAATCTTTTCTTCCATTCAGAACGCTTCTGGTCTTAATTGGCAAATATAGGCAATTCCTTAAAATACCTTTCTATTGTAAGTTGAATTAAAGTGGGACTAAACCATTACTGAAAACAGTGAAAATACGACCAATAATGAATATAGTTTTAAAATCAATGAGCATGTCCAAGGGAATAAAGTAGAGGAAATTATAAACAAAGTGGTAAATTGTGGTAAATTGTGGTAATAATTTATATATATTTGAGTTATTAAATAATAACCAAACGTTTAGAGTTGATAAGCTTCATAGGAACATACGATTGCAAGGCTGATGCCAAAGGTAGGGTAATGCTTCCTGTTGCCCTAAAAAATCAGATGTCGCCTATGCTGAACGAGGGTTTTGTAATAAAGCGATCGGTTTTTCAACCTTGTTTAGAACTGTATCCCATGGCTGAATGGAATTTGCTCATGGAAAAGATGAACAAGAAAAATCGATTCAAAAAAAAGAACAACGATTTTATTAGAAGATTTTCTGCGGGTGTCAAAGTAATAGAGATTGATGCAACCGGAAGGATGTTGATTCCAAAAAACCTTATTTCCATAGCAAGCATTACAAAAGAGGTGGTATTGAGTTCGGCAATAAACATTGTCGAAATATGGGATAAGGATAGTTATGAAAAAGTGATTGATGAAACCGCCGAAGACTTTGCGAGTTTGGCAGAAGAGGTAATGGGAGATGATGGAGATGAGTTATCATAACCCTGTTCTTTTGATGGCGTCTGTAAATGGACTCAACATAAAAGAAGATGGTGTTTATGTAGATGTGACATTTGGCGGCGGCGGACACTCAAAGGAAATATTGAACAGACTGGGCCCTAAGGGCAAGTTGTTCGCCTTTGATCAGGATGAAGATGCTTTGATGAACGTGTTAGGTGATGATCGTTTTACACTGATCAATGAAAATTTTAGGTATATAAGCCAGTTTTTGAAGTTCTATGGCATTCGAAAAGTAGATGGTATCCTCGCGGATTTCGGAGTTTCATCACATCAATTTGACAAAGCAGAGCGCGGATTTTCAACACGTTTTGATGCTGATTTGGATATGCGGATGAGTAAAAAAAACAGTGTTTCGGCTTTTGATGTGGTAAACGCTTATAAGTATGATGATTTGAGAAGGGTTTTATTTCAATATGGCGATCTGCGAAATGCAAATGCCATCGCCAAGCAAATCATTGCCAGTAGGGAGGAAGATCCGATAAAAACATCGGCGCAACTGAAAGAGGTATTAAAGCCATTTTTACCCAAACATAGAGAACATAAAATATTGGCCCAGATTTATCAGGCTATTCGAATAGAGGTGAATCAGGAGATTCAGGTAATAAAGGAATTGTTGGAACAAGTCCCTGAATTATTGAATCCAGAAGGTAGGTTAAGCGTGATTAGCTATCATTCTTTGGAAGACCGCTTGGTGAAGCGATTCATTAGATCTGGATTGTTTGAAGGAGAACCAGAGAAAGATTTTTATGGGAATATAAATGTTCCCTTAAAAAAAGTGGGGGGGTTGATTGTCCCTTCGAAAGAAGAAATAGCACTGAACAATAGGGCACGCAGTGCCAAATTAAGAATAGCGGAACTTATTAGTCAATAGCATGAAAAAAGGAATTTTAGACGTACTCAAAGGAAAGTTTTTGGTGAGTGGTGATGCTCCTAAAAACTGGCTGTTTATAATTTTTGTTTCCTTCTTGGCAACGGTAATGATTGGGAGCTCCCACAGTGCAGATAAAAAAGTGCACCAAATTGCAGCATTGAATGAAGAGGTCAAGGAGTTACGTAGTGAATTTGTTGACCTACGGTCAGATGTACAACGCTTAAAATTAGAATCAACCATTACGAAAACTGTTGAAGGGAAGGGATTGTACCCTTCAGAAACACCACCGAGAAAAATAAAGGTAAAATCATTTAAGGAATAATGCCAGTTACTGAAAAAAGCATATTGACCAGGTTGTACGTTGTCGCGGGATGTCTTTTCCTGTTTGCGGGTGTTGTGCTCTTTAAATTGGTGAGTATTCAAATGGTTCATGGCGATAAATACCGAGATATAGCTTTGAAACGCACAGAGCGAATGTTTACCATTGCCCCGAATCGGGGTAATTTGTATTCTGATGACGGCAGTTTGCTCGCCACTTCAGTTTCAAAATATACTATTCGTTTCGATGCAGTTACAGTCAGTGATGCTAATTTTAAAGAGCAAATAAAACCACTATCGAATGCATTGGCCAAACTAACGGGCAAAACTTCTTCACACTATCAACAGCTTTTGCGAAAAGCAAAGGCCAATAAGAACAGGTATACGCTTTTGGCCAGAAATCTCGATTACTCGGATTATATCGCTGTAAAGAATTTTCCATTATTGAATAAAGGCCCTAATAAAGGTGGCTTGATAGTGGAACAAAAAACGGTAAGGGAGCATCCATTGGGGAAAATTGCAGAACGAAGCGTTGGTTATGAACGTAAAGATGAAAATGGGTATTACACAAGAGTTGGACTTGAAGGTGCCTTTGGTCAATATTTAAGAGGTATCGAAGGGAAACGTTTAAAGCAAAAAATCGCCAAAGGCCAATGGAAACCTATTGGCATGGACAATATCGTGGAGCCCAAAGATGGCTATGACGTAATATCGACCATCGACATTAATATACAGGACATTGCCCACCACGCATTATTAAAACAACTAGAGCATTATAAAGCAGATCATGGTACCGTAATCGTGATGGAAACCAAAACAGGTGAGGTCAAGGCGATTTCCAATTTAGGCATGACCAAAGCGGGTAAATATTACGAACGCCTTAATTATGCTATTGGTGAATCGCACGAACCAGGTTCTACCTTCAAGTTGATGAGTATGGTGGCTGCTTTGGAAGACAAGGTCATTGATACAAGTTCGGTAGTTGATACGGAAAAGGGATATTGGCGGATTTATAAGCATAGGGTAAAAGACACCAAACATGGGGGCTACGGTAAACTTTCGATTTCAAAGGCATTTGAGGTTTCTTCGAACGTTGCTTTTGCCAAAACCATTCATAATGGATATAAGGAAAATCCTGAAAAATATGTTGACCGCTTAAGGTCAATGAATCTTCATAACGAATTAGGGCTACCTATTAAAGGGGAAGGGGTACCGGTTATCAGATACCCAGGGGATAAAGGTTGGTCTGGTCTTTCATTGGCGCAAATGGCTTATGGTTATGAAGTTTCGATGACACCATTACAGATCTTGACATTTTATAATGCCATTGCCAATGATGGGGAGATGGTAAAGCCTCGTATGATTAAAGAAGTAAAAGAATGGAACAGATCCGTTTTGAAGTTCAAAAAAGAGGTTATTAATCCGGCTATATGTTCAAAGGAAACTGCTGCTAAAGTGCAACAGCTATTAAAGAACGTAGTTGAGAAAAAACACGGAACAGGTCATAAATTGTACTCACCGAACTTCTCAATGGCAGGTAAAACGGGCACTGCACAGAAGAATTATGTGTCCAAAGACCCAGATAAATTAAGGTATATCTCAACTTTTGCCGGCTATTTTCCCGCGGAGGATCCTAAATACTCGTGTATTGTGGTTATTCATGAGCCCGATAAAAGTGTAGGGTATTATGGAGCGGATGTTTCAGGTCCTGTATTTAAATCCGTAGCACAAAAAGTGTATGCAACCAATCCTTTGATTGATGAGGTTGAAATGTTCAATGCTGAGGGTCAGCAATTGGATGATTCCTATCAGAAATATTATGCCGAAGCCCAAAAAAACTATAATAAGGTTCCCAATGTTAAGGGAATGAGCGGCATGGATGCAGTTTCAATTCTTGAAAACCTTGGTATTGAGGTTGAAGTGCATGGTAACGGAAAAGTCAAAAAACAATCCATTAGCCATGGAACGGATATCAATAAAGTAGATAAAATTGTCTTAGATCTATCATGATGCTACTAAAAGACATATTGTTTGGAGTTAGCCTTACAGCAGTGAGCGGGTCTACCAATGTAATGGTAAACACTTTGTGTTTTGATTCCCGAAAGGTAGGATTGGAGGATGTGTTTGTAGCAATTAAAGGCACTTTGACAGATGGTCATAAATTTATTGAAAAGGCTATCAATTCGGGTGCAATATGCATTGTATGTGAAACAATGCCAGAGCAATTGATAAGCGGTGTAACCTATGTTGAGGTAGATAATGGGAATAAGGCCTTGGCCATCATGGCTTCCAATTATTATGGGAATCCATCCAAAAATTTAAAACTGGTCGGGATTACCGGTACTAACGGTAAGACCACGATTAGCAGTCTTTTATATCAATTGTTCAAAAAAGCTGGTTTTAAGGTTGGATTGATATCCACTATTAAAATAATGGTCGATGACAAGGAATATGCCACAAGTCACACCACCCCAGATGTGTTGACGATTAATAAACATCTGAGATTAATGAATGCAGAAGGTGTTGAGTATTGTTTTATGGAAGTGAGTTCGCATGGTATTCATCAAAAAAGAACCGAAGGTTTGGTATTTGAGGGCGCTATTTTCACAAACCTCTCACATGACCATTTAGATTACCATAAAACATTTGCAGAATATCGTGATACCAAGAAATTGTTGTTCGATAATTTATCAAAAAAGGCTTTTGCACTTTCCAATGTAGACGATAAGAACGGATTGGTAATGTTACAGAACACCAAAGCCCGAAAGTATACCTACGCATTAAAATCCTATGCTGATTATAAGGCACATATTCTGGAAAATCAATTCGATGGACAATTATTGAAAATTGAGGATAATGAATTATGGACCAAACTCATTGGCCATTTTAATGCATACAACGTTTTGGCAATTTATGCAACAGCCGACCTGCTAGGCCTGGAAAAATTGGAAACCCTTCGCCTGATAAGTGAATTGAAAAATGTGGATGGCAGGTTTCAATATTATATATCAAAAGAAAAAATCACGGCAATAGTTGATTATGCCCATACGCCGGACGCCTTGAAAAATGTGCTTGAGACAATCAACGCATTGAGGACTGGAAATGAAAACGTCATCACCGTTGTGGGGTGTGGTGGCGATAGAGACAAGTCTAAGCGTCCGGTTATGGGTAATATCGCATCACAAATGAGTAATAAGGCCATTTTTACTTCAGATAATCCGCGAACAGAATCGCCAGCAGTGATTATTGAGGAAATGGAAGCAGGTGTGGAACCACAAAATGTGAAGAAAATATTATCAATAGAAAATCGCCAACAGGCCATTAAAGTAGCCTGCCAATTAGCTTCAGCCAATGACATTATACTTGTTGCTGGCAAAGGCCATGAAACCTATCAAGAAACGAATGGGGAACGCATAGATTTTGACGATTTTAAGATTGTTACAGCTTTATTGGAAAGCTTGAGTAAGTAAAGATTTTTATAAGAACAACAGCGAATGCTATACTATCTTTTTGAATATTTAGAGAATGAATATCAGGTGCCAGGGGCCAGCTTGTTTGGGTTTATCACCTTTCGCGCAGTCATGGCCATTCTTTTTTCTTTGATTATCGCCACGGTATATGGTAAAAAGGTCATTCTTTTTCTTCAACGTAAGCAGATAGGGGAAAGTATACGGGATTTAGGCTTGGATGGGCAAGAGAAGAAGGCGGGTACGCCAACCATGGGTGGTTTGATCATTATCATGTCTACCCTGATTCCGGTTTTGTTGTTTGCCGATATAAAGAATATATATGTGATTCTCTTAATCGTGACTACGTTGTGGATGGGAGTAATTGGTTTTATCGATGATTACATCAAAATATTTAAGAAAGACAAAAAAGGTTTAAAAGGAAGATTTAAAATTTTGGGTCAGGTGGTTTTAGGCCTCATCGTAGGTGCAACATTATTTTTTCATCCTGAAGTTACGATGCGTGAACACGATAAGAGTATTATCACCGAAAACTACACAGTTGAACAAGTTAAGGGAGCGGATATAAAATCTACCATGACCACGGTTCCTATTTTAAAAAATAATGAGTTTGATTATGGTAATCTTATTTCATGGGCTGGGGATGGCGCAAAAGACTACGTCTGGTTGATATTCATACCAATGATAATTCTTATCGTGACAGCAGTTTCCAATGGGGCCAATCTAACTGATGGAATTGATGGCCTGGCCGCCGGTACCTCCGCAATCATAGTTTTTACATTGGGGATTTTCACATGGGTGTCGGGTAACATTATTTTTTCGGATTATTTAGACATCATGTATATAACGGGTGTGGGCGAATTATTGGTTTTCATTACTGCTTTTACTGGTGCATTGGTCGGGTTTCTATGGTATAACGCTTTTCCTGCAACCGTTTTTATGGGGGATACCGGGAGTTTGACCATAGGAGGGGTTATCGCCGTAATTGCGATTATCATTCGAAAAGAATTATTGATTCCTCTTTTATGTGGAATCTTCTTCGCTGAGTCCATTTCGGTCATGTTGCAAGTTGGGTATTTCAAGTATACAAGGAAGATGTTGGGTGAAGGAAAGCGAATATTTCTAATGGCCCCCTTACATCATCATTATCAGAAAAAAGGATATCATGAAAGTAAAATAGTTACCCGTTTTTGGATTGTGGGCATCATGTTGGCGATTATAACGATTGTGACGCTAAAAGTACGGTAGATGGCGCGATTGGTAATCCTTGGTGGAGGAGAAAGTGGCGTTGGCACTGCCATCTTGGGGTTGAAAAAAGGATTCGAAGTTTTTGTTTCGGATAAAGGAAAAATTAAGAAGAAATACAAAGACGTTCTTGAACATATTGGAATTAATTGGGAAGAAGAAAAGCATTCTAGGAGTGAAATTCTAAATGCCGATGTTGTAATGAAGAGCCCTGGTATACCTGATACCGTTCCTTTGATTGTAGAATTAAGGGAAAAAGGTATTCCAGTCATTTCTGAGATAGAATTCGTATCGAAATATACTGATGCAAAGATTATCGGAATAACCGGAAGTAATGGTAAGACCACTACAACCATGCTCACCAACCATATACTTAAAGAAGGTGGATTAAAGGTGGGTATGGCTGGCAATATTGGCGACAGTTTTGCCAAGATGGTAGCAGAAAATGATCTTGATTGCTATGTTTTGGAAATAAGCAGTTTTCAGTTGGATGGCATTGTCGATTTTAAGCCGCACATAGCCATAATTACGAACATTACACCAGACCATTTAGATCGCTACGAGTACAAGTTTGAAAACTATGTGGCTTCTAAATTCAGAATAGCGGAAAACCAAACGGCAGCGGATTATCTCATCTATGATGCAGATGATGAGGTTATTGTTGCATGGTTGGCAAAACACCCGGTTAAATCCATATTAATGCCTTTTTCAATTGAGAAGGAATTGAATAAAGGGGCATATGTGAAGAACGATAAAATAATAATTAAGACAAATAACGAGACTTTGGAAATGATGACAAGTACACTAGCGTTAGAAGGCAAGCACAATTTAAAGAATACCATGGCCGCGAGTACAGTGGCGAAATTAATTGGTATTCGAAAAGATACCATACGTGCAAGCATTGCCAATTTTCAGGGCGCGGAGCATAGATTGGAAAAAGTGCTCAAAATTCAACATGTTCAATATATCAACGATTCCAAGGCCACGAATGTGAATGCTACTTATTATGCATTGGACAGCATAAGTACGCCTACAGTTTGGATTGTTGGAGGAGTTGATAAAGGCAATGATTATAAAGAATTAATGCCTTTGGTTCGTGAAAAGGTAAAGGCCATTATTTGTTTGGGAAATGACAATTCAAAAATTGTTGATGCCTTTGGTAATGTGGTCGACTTAATGGTTGAAACCTATGCCATGGAAGAGGCAGTAAAAGTTGCGTATAAAATTGCGGAACGTGGTGATACTGTATTGTTGTCACCCGCATGTGCAAGTTTCGATTTGTTCGAAAATTATGAAGACAGAGGCCATCAGTTTAAAGAAGCGATTAAAAATTTATAGCGGTGTTGAATTTCTTTAAAAATATTAAGGGAGATAAAGCCATTTGGGCCGTAGTGGCACTATTGGCCTTGTTTTCATTTTTGCCGGTCTATAGTGCGAGTAGCAACTTGGTATATGTGGTGGGTAATGGCACTACTGGGGGTCATCTGGTCAAACATGCCCTTTTATTGTTTTTAGGTTTTGGTATTATTTATGGGGTGCATAAGATTCCGGCTCACTTTTTTAAAGGCTTGTCATTGATAGCCATGCCCATTGTTTTGGTATTGCTGATATTTACCTTGGCCCAAGGAACAACTATTGAAGGCGCAAATGCCAGTAGATGGATACGTATTCCTTTGGTAGGAATCACTTTTCAAACCTCAAATCTTGCTGCAGTTGTACTCATGATTTATGTGGCTCGGTACCTAACAAAAATAAAGGACGATGTAATAACTTTTAAAGAAAGTATTCTTCCGCTTTGGGTTCCAGTCTTTTTAGTAATTATTCTCATACTTCCGGCCAATTTTTCAACAGCTGCGATTATATTTTCCATGGTTTTATTGTTGTGCTTTTTAGGAGGATATCCTTTTAAATATCTAATGGGCATTATTGGTACAGGGGTTGTATGCCTGACCATTTTCGTCCTAACAGCTAAAGCTGCCCCTGATTTGTTTCCCAATCGTGTCGATACATGGATCAGTAGAATAGAAAATTTTTCAAACCCGGAAGATACAGAAGCTGATTATCAGATAGAACGGGCCAAAATTGCGATTGTCTCTGGTGGCATTGTTGGCAAAGGTGCTGGAAAAAGTGTGCAAAAGAACTTTTTGCCCCAGAGCTCTTCAGATTTTATTTATGCCATCATTGTTGAGGAATACGGATTGGTTGGTGGCTTTGTACTCATGTTCTTCTATTTGCTATTGTTATTCAGAATAGTGGTTGTTGCTAATGGTAGCAATACAATTTTTGGGAAACTCCTTGTATTGGGAGTTGGTTTGCCCATCGTGTTTCAAGCATTGATAAATATGGCCGTAGCAGTTGAATTGTTTCCGGTTACCGGGCAGACCTTACCGTTGATCAGCAGTGGTGGGACTTCAAGTTGGATGACCTGCTTGGCCATCGGAATAATATTGAGCGCAAGTATAAAAAGAGATGTTTCAGAAATAAATAATGCTGAAATCGATGATACTAATCCTTTAGAAGTATTGAGTGGGCAATTATAGGTTTATACTATCAGGAGGTGGCACCGGGGGGCATATTTATCCTGCTATAGCTATAGCAAATGAATTGAAAAAAAGACATCCAAACGCTGAGTTTTTGTTCGTGGGAGCCAGGGACCGGATGGAGATGGAAAAAGTACCACAGGCGGGTTATGAAATAGAAGGATTATGGATATCAGGGTTGCAAAGGAAACTGACCCTTAAAAATTTAATGTTTCCGTTAAAATTGATAAGTAGTTTGTTCAAAGCAGGTAAAATAGTGACCAAGTTTAAACCCCATGTGGTAGTAGGCACGGGAGGTTTTGCCAGTGGCCCATTATTGAAAGTTGCCTCTGGCAGGGGCATTCCATGTGTATTACAGGAACAAAATTCTTACGCCGGCATAACGAACAAATTATTAAAAAATAAAGTAGCCAAGATTTGTGTGGCTTATGACGGGATGGAAGCTTTCTTTCCATTGGAGAAACTGGTAAAGACCGGTAACCCGGTTCGTAGTGATTTGGTTGAAATGGGGGGTTCTAAAGATGAGGCATTGGATTTCTTTGGCCTGGATATCAACAAAACAACGCTGTTGGTTTTAGGAGGTAGTCTTGGGGCTAGAAGAATAAACCAATTGATTGAACAGAAGTTGGATTATTTCAAGGACCTAGACATACAAGTAATATGGCAATGTGGTAAACTTTATTATGAAGAATATAAAAAGTACAACTCAGATTTAATTAAGGTATGTGATTATTTAAATAGAATGGATTATGCCTATACCGCTGGTGATATTATCATATCTAGGGCAGGTGCCAGTTCGGTATCTGAACTATGTATCGTGGGCAAACCAGTATTGTTTATTCCATCACCAAATGTAGCTGAGGACCATCAAACAAAAAATGCAACAGCCTTGGTAAAGGAGCATGCAGCATTGATGGTTAGGGAAAAAGATTTGGATAGTGATTTTGAGCCTGTTTTTACTGATGTTTTCCAATCCAAATCAAGACAGGATGATTTGGCAACGAACATTAAAAAATTGGCAATGCCAAATGCCACAAACGATATAGTTGACGAGATAGAAAAACTGTTGCTTGAATAAATGAACATAAAAGATATACATAACGTTTATTTCATTGGTATAGGAGGCATAGGAATGTCGGCCTTGGCGCGTTATTTTAAGTTCATTGAAAAGAATGTGGCCGGTTATGATAAGACTGAGACACCATTGACACAAGAGCTAGCTGCGATGGGCATAGCTATTCATTATAATGATGATGTATCGGCCATAAATGATTTATATAAGCATACAGAAAATACACTAGTAGTTTATACGCCTGCAGTACCGGATGTTCATTCGGAATACCAATATTTCATGGCAAATGGCTTTGAAGTGAAAAAGCGATCGGAAGTATTGGGAATAATCACGAAAGATACGTTCTGTTTTGCGGTTGCAGGAACACATGGCAAAACTACAACCTCTTGTATATTGGCTCATTTGCTCAATGAGACGGGAACATCATTTACTGCATTTTTGGGTGGTATTTCAGAGGATTTTAATAGTAACTTTTTATTTAAAGGTTCAGATTATTCAGTGGTAGAAGCTGATGAATTTGACCGTTCCTTTTTGCGGCTTTTTCCAAATGTGGCATGTGTCACCTCTATGGATGCTGACCATTTGGATATCTATGGCAGTAATGAAGCGCTTACAAAGTCGTTCCATGATTTTGTTGGTAAGTTAAAACCGGGTGGGAAGCTTTTCGTTCGAAATGGTTTACCTCTAAAAGGAATAACATATGGCATTGAAGATGATTCGGATTATTGTATTCGAAATCTGAAAATAGAACATGGTACCTACATTTTTGATTTGGGAACCCCTGAAACAACATTGACAGGGGTTAAATTCAATAAACCTGGAAGGCATAATCTGCTTAATGGGTTGGTCGCTTTTGCAATGGCGATAGAAGCTGGTTCCCCGCCTTATCGCCTTGCTGAAGCCTTGGAGACATTCAAGGGAGTACAACGAAGGTTTTCATATAAGATCAAGGAAGATGATTTTATCTTTATTGATGATTATGCCCATCATCCTACTGAGATAAATGCGGTTTTTGATGCTATTTCAGAAATGCATCCCAATAAAAAGGTATTAGTGGTTTTTCAACCGCACTTATTTTCCAGAACTAAGGACTTTGCAGCAGAATTTGCAAAGAGTTTGTCAAAATTCGATAGTATTCTATTATTGGATATCTATCCTGCCAGGGAAAAACCAATACCAGGAATCAGCTCGTCTTGGCTGTTGGATAAAATTGAAAATCCCAATAAAAAGTTGATTGAAAAGTCGAGCATAATCCCGGAAATAAAAGCGCAGAACCCTGATGTTTTGGTAACCATGGGCGCAGGCGATATAGGATTGGAAGTGTCAAGAATAAAAAAAGAATTTGAATATGCGAATTAATTGGAACTACATCAAATTGATAGCCCTAATGCTTATAGTTACCGGGCTTTACGCGTTTTCTAACCATAGAAGCGAAGAAAAGAGTGTAAAAGGGTTGAATATTGAGTTCGTTGGGGATCAGAACCTTTACATCACTCAGGGCATAGTTAATAAATTGTTAATACAAAAATACGGACCACTGACAAATGTGCCCAAAGAAAAATTAGTTTTGAATACTATAGAGAAGGTCAT
>CBDUKE010000078.1:0-15100 GCA_965367725.1 uncultured Maribacter sp.
ATCGGACGGAGCCTGTCCCGAGCGTAGCCGAGGGGCTACATCCCGAAATTGGACTGCAAAAATATAAAAGTTGACCAGATTTAACGCTATCTTTTTTGAAAAATAAAAGCCTATTCCAAACTTTCCAGCCACTCGAACAAACGTTCTGTCCAAGTTCTTAAATGCATATTGTTTCGGGCTAAAGAAAATCCATGTCCCCCTTTCGGATAAATATGCATCGTAGCCGAAACCCCCTTATCTTTTAAAGCCTGATAAAACAGTAAGCTATTTTCCACAGATACAGCTTTATCGTCTGTTGCATGAAATAAAAAAGTTGGCGGTGTATCAGTACTTACTTGCTTTTCATTAGAAAAATGAATCACCCTCTCTGGTTTGGGGTTCTCCCCTATTAGATTTTCCTTTGAACCACCGTGGGTCATCTCCCCAAAAGTAATGACCGGATAACCCAAGGCCATAAAATCAGGTCGGGCACTTTCTTTATCGATCTCGTCAATAGGTTCATATACTTTTTCGTCAAAATGAGTCCCTAAAGTAGCAGCTAAATGACCCCCAGCTGAAAAACCTAATATTCCAATTTTGGCAGGATCAATATTCAATTCCTCTGCCATACTTCTGACCATGCGTAAAGCTCGTTGTGCATCAATCAATGGCACAAGATGTTTATCTTTTTGGGAAACTGATGAAGGCAAGCGATACTTTACTACAATACCCGCTATACCCTTTCCATTCAAAAATTTGGCAATATCCGTTCCTTCCCAATCATAGGCAAGAATCTGATAACCACCACCTGGAAAAATCAATAAGGCCTGCCCATTTGCATTTGCCTTTGCCGGTAAATAAACCTCAATGGTCGGCTTTTGTACTTTACTGATTCTAACTAAATCATCACCTTTAACAATGATTTCCCTTTCCTCTGAAACAATATGGTTGGGGACTTTATCCTGGGGCCAAAGGGGCACAATCGTGTCCTGCCCCATAATCTGATGCGTAAATAATAGCAGTAAGATGATTTGTGCATATTTCATAATTTTGGTTTTAGTTGCACTCCCATTTAAAATTGGCAATAGGGTCCTTTGAGGCACCCTGCAAGTTATAATGCCACCACTCGGTTCTTGTGGACCAAAAATTATGTTTTTCCATGGTTTCTTTGAGCAGCTTTCGATTATCCAAAATATTTTGTGGTAAATCGAAATTATCAAGGTAGGCGCGCTTTCCGAAGAAATCGAAATCCGTTCCCATATCCAGTTCTTCCCCATCCAAGGTGACCAAGGTAATGTCGACGGCACCTCCTTTATTGTGAATTGAGCCCTTAACAGGATTTGCCACATATTGTGGATTTGGAACAATTTCCCACATTTTATACTGTACTGAATTTGGTCGGTAGCAATCAAAGAATTTTATCTTAACCCCCTTCTTCTTAAATTCCTTATTCGCTTTTATTAAGGCCTTTGCGGTCTTTACTCTGGTATAACATTCGGCACAATCATACACCTGTGCCTTTAAGAAATTGTTTTTTGTGGCATACCGCATATCATAGGCAAAACCGTCACTGAAGTCTGCCAATCGCACAAAAGTAGTATCGGCTAAACCTTCAAATGTCATGAATTCTTTCTCAAAGGTTTTTGTAATTTCAACGGTATCAACGCTTGTGGAAATTTCAGTGTTTTTTTTAGTCGTATTCTCTTTGCATCCAACAAGTAAAATCAAACTACAAAATAAAATTAATCTACCCATTCTTCTTATTGATGCTTTGATTGCCCTATCTTTAAAAGATAATAAAACGAAAGCTCAAGATACATATATTTCTTTGTTTCGTTAACAACCAAAGTCACTGAATTTAAACTGAAAATATTATGAATTTAAGAGCGCTATTTCTAATTGTTGCCACAGTAAGTCTATTATCGTGCAAACAAGAAAAATCAACTACAGCTTCAAAGAATGACGTTCCAAAAGAAAAGTGGATGCTCGGATTTAATAAAACCGAAATCAACCCAATAATGGTAGCAGATTCCAGCTATTCCTTTTTAGATCCAATAACAAAAAAAGCTGTACAATGGCAAAAGGCCGATGTTTTCAATCCAGGGGCCATTGTTCGAAACGATACGGTTTTTATGTTATTCAGGGCCGAAGATAATCCTGCTGCTATTTTAGGGGAAAGGACTTCACGAATAGGCCTTGCATACAGTACTGACGGCATAAATTTCACCAAATTTCCGGAACCGGTGCTTTATCCGGACAATGATGCATTTAGCAAATGGGACCAACCAGGAGGTATAGAAGATCCCAGAATTGTCGAAACCCCAGATGGCACCTATATAATGGCCTATACAAGCTGGAATAAAGATGTAGCCCGCTTATCAAGTGCTACATCAAAAGACCTAAAGCATTGGACCAAACACGGTCCTGTATTTGAAAATGCGCATGATGGCAAATTCTTGGACATTTGGAGCAAATCTGGCTCCATTGTTACAGAACTGATCGATGGTAGATTGATAGCAAAAAAGATTAACGGAAAATATCATATGTATTGGGGGGAGTTATTTGTGAATTTAGCACTGTCTGATGATGGAATTGATTGGGAACCTATACTAGAACAAAACGGAGAACTCATGCATGTATTCAAACCGTCTTTAAATGAATTCGATAGTCATTTGACAGAACCAGGTCCTCCAGCAATTTATACTGAAAATGGGATCTTACTACTTTATAATGGAAAAAATTTAAGTGGTGAAGGCGCTACTAACAAAGTGGCGGAAGGCACTTATTGTGGTGGCCAAGTCCTTTTTGATAAGAATGAACCAACAAAAGTTTTGGCCCGATTGGAAACTCCTTTTATATGTCCGGATTTACCGCATGAAATAACAGGTCAGTACAAAGCAGGTACCACCTTTATTGAGGGACTCGTATATTTTAAGGATAAATGGTTCTTATATTACGGAACAGCGGATTCCATGGTAGGTTTGGCTATAAAAGAAGATTAATTGAGAAAAGTCATGCTACTTGGTTTGGCTTTGATTGGATTTTCCTGTTCTGAGTAAATCAAGGAAAATAACGTTATAATACAAAAACCCAATATTATCTTGATCATGTCCGATGACCAAGGGTGGGGAAATATAAGTTTTAATGGGAACACCAATATTTCAACACCGCATATTGATGTGATTGACCAAAATGGGGTGTCATTCCAAAATTTTTATGTGCAGCCGGTTTGCTCGCCAACCAGGGCGGAGTTGTTAACCGGCAGGTATGCTGCTAGAACAGGCGTCTATTCAACTTCGGAAGGAGGTTAGCGGTTTGACTTGGGGGAAACCACTATAACACATGACCCACCATTGACCGGTATGGAAAATGATCGTGACCCAAGAATGGAATCTTATGTAAAGTATTTTATACCCATGAAACTGGGACTATCAAATAAAAAAAAGAAAAGGGGCAATTGATCTTAAAAGCGCTGGAAATAAAGGGTAAACAATCTGCAGATATCAGATTATTGATGTTTAGGCTAATAAAATAGGCCTTAAATATTGTCCCCTTGAGGGGACAATATCGGGATTAAAAATTAAATTTTGGGGTTGCAATAAATCCTTTGATTCAAATAATTTAGCGCTAATTGTTCAATAAAATTTCACTATCCGAAGAACCAATACGTTCAGCCTTTGCTTCAAATGGAGTGCCCAATGGTAAAAGTGTCTTATAGCTATTCCAGATAGAATCATTGGCCTTCGACCCATTCGTCGGCCAGCTGGCGGACACCTCCCCTTTGTTAAGACGAGGACAAACACGGGTTAGGTCTTTTTTACGTCAATAAATTTCCTTCATCATCCCATTCGGCAATGATTGCCCTTTTACTTTGATCCACACACTTTGCGATCCAATCAGGATCATATGCCACGCCATGTTGCTCAAGAACATCAGCGGGCACACCATCCCATACATTGGGCATATTACCTTTATACCCTAAATCAGCAATCCCAACTTTTGAAGTATAATAACCGGTAACCGTTAAACCACGCATCATATGGAAAAACTGGATTTCCAAAGCTTGTTTCTCCAAAGGCACTTCAAGATCGTGAAAAGCAATAGGGTCTAAAATCTGTTTTTGTTGCGCTAAAGTGGCTGATTTAAATTCAATCCCAAATGCTGTATTACACTTATGATCTAACCACATTAGTCCCCCAAGTAGTGTCATTTGCATTTCTGGAAAATCCTTGCCCATAAATTCTATAAACTCAGGAACCTCAGCTTCAATGGGGCCTCCGTGAGGTTCTTTTGGTGGAAGTATTACGGTACTCAAGACTGCAATGGTTTCCATTTCATGAGCGTTGAACAATTGCGCTGCATTCAACTTTTCAATTAGCTCCAATTCTTCGGGTGTTCTTCCAAAGAATTTTTCTGCGCCCCGCGAAATGTTATCTTCTACAGTAGGCTCTCCTTCGGTATTACAACCATTGAATACCAAACCAGTAGCCCCGGCACCTGCTCCCAAGATAAGTGTTTGTATGCTTTTTCTTCTATCCATATTTTTGGTGTTATGTAAAGCCTGTTTTAGCCGGCCCAAGCCTTTTTCTTTTTTACCAGTCCTGCGTTAAAAAATGATTCCGTAGCTAGTGCCTCCGCTAAAGCTTCGGCGACATGCGGACGGCTATGCACTAATTTTTTGCCTTGACCTGTCAAAAAATAACTACCACTTAACCGACACATCAGACTTAACACAACACTAGATATTTTGCTGTTTTAATTGTTCAATGATATAATCAGAAGCTCTCCAAGATAGCGCTAAGATGGTCCAAGTACAGTTTTTATCTGCTTGGGACACAAAAGGCCCTGCATCTACAATAAATACATTGTTCACATCGTGCAGTTGTTGATACTTATTGGTGACAGAAGTTTTGCGGTCATCGCCCATACGAGTCGTGCCAACCTCATGGATAATCCTACCTGGGGCCAACAAACCATAATCTGTATCCTTTCCTGGCTTATCACCCAAGGGCTCACCCCCCATATTATGCAATAACTCTTCAAAAGTATCTTGCATATGTTTGGCCTGTTTGATTTCAAAATCTGACCATTTGTAATTGAATTTCAATACTGGAATACCAAATTTATCAACAGTGGTAGGGTCTATTTCACAATAATTGTCTTTTCTCGCTATAGCCTCTCCCCTGCCCCCAAAACCGAGCACAGATCCATAATATTTTTTAACATCATCCCGTAAAGAATCACCATAACCGCCAACTTTTAATCCAAAGAACTTATTGAACTCATTGGGGTCATAACCAAACCCATAGTTGGGCATTCCCATGCCTCCCCAAACTTCAATATGGTAACCCCTAGGAAAGTCCAGTTTTGAATTATCTTCCCACCAAGGTGAATACACGTGCATGCCACCGACTCCATCTTCATTGTACGATGTTTTGCGGTTCATTAGGCCTGGAATAAATCCTGCCCTACTTGCACCTGTGGAATCATGCAGATATTTACCTACATGATCGCTACTATTACCTAATCCATTGGGATGTTGCTTGCTCTTGGAATTCAACAATATTCTAGCCGAACTACAGGCCGAAGCAGCCAAAACAACAATCTTGGCCTTTAATTTATATTCCTTGCGATCATCTTTACTAATATATGAAACACCAGTGGCCTTACCCTCTTCATCGGTAGTTACTTCACGTACTACGGAGTTCACAAAAATCTTAACGCGACCACCACTTTTTTGTGCAGGGAAAATCAAACAGCTACCGGCAGAAAAATCAGCATATACTGAACAAGATCGTGAACATTGCCCACAATAGAAACATACGCCCCGATCATTGTTTATTTTTTTGGTCAACATTGACATTCTACTTGGAATGACCGGAATGCCTGACTTCTTGGCTCCATTGATATAAAAAAGTTCGTGTAATCTTGGTTTCGGGGGAGGCAGAAAAAAGCCACCCGGATCATTGGGTAATCCCTCATTCGTTCCAAAAACCCCAATTAGCTTATCAACCTTATCGTAATAAGGTTTTACATCATCATAACTAATTGGCCAGTTATCCCCATGGCCGTCAACATCCTTATGCTTAAAATCCTTAGGCCCAAATCGCAATGAAATTCGTCCCCAATGGTTGGTTCTGCCTCCGAGCATGTGTGATCTGTACCAATCGAATTTTGTGCCTTCAGTATGCGTATAGGGCTCCCCCTCAATTTCCCAACCCCCATATGCCATGTCAAATTCACCAAAAGCCCTGGTAGTACCTGCGCCTCTTCTTGGCGATTCATAGGGCCATTTAAATTGGGTCATTTGTTCTGGATTCTTGGGGTCAAAAAACGGCCCTGCTTCCACCACCGCAACATTTAAACCAGCATCTGCCAACTGTTTGGTTGCCATACCCCCTCCTGCGCCTGAGCCGACTATAATGACGTCATATAATTCTGATGATTCCTTTATTTGCATAATACCTGATTAGTTATTCTCCCAAGTTAAAAATTAAATACATCATAATTGGAATTTTTTGGCCAATCTGATAAGGGTATTGATTGATTTGAATAAAAACAATCCCAATTTGACAAAAATAGGATTTAATGACCAAGTCATTTAATGGCTAATTCACCTTTACGACCCTGATTTTTCTATAAAATCGTTGTTATACTAGAAAAATCCTGTCTGTATTCTGTGGGTGTCCTTTTTTTATTTTTTTTGAATACCCTATTAAAATTGGCTATGCTATTAAAACCGCAGATAAAGGCAATCTCAGAAATAGATAATTCTTTCTCAATTAAAAATTTAGAAGCGTATCCTATTCTCACCTCATTCAGATAATCAATAAAAGTCTTCCCTGTACTTCTTTTCATAAATCGGTTAAAGGAAACATTACTCATATTCACTAATTCCGCAGCTTCTGTAAGGGTGATTTTCTTTGCATAATTTTTTTGAACAAAATCGTATAGCACCTTTATTTTATGGTTATGCTCAAAATTCATTGGCTGTACACCCAAGGTAGACAATAATCGCTGTTTTCTTGAAATAGCCAAATCATAAAGTATCGAGAACAATTCCATAAAATTATCCATGCCTCCCATTTTCGATACCTTTAAAATCCTATCTTTTAAGGCAAGTGAAGTATTCCTTGAAAACAATATGCCATGTGAAGATCGCTCGAACATCTCCTTGATAGGGCGCATTACACTTCGATTTAAAAACACATCATCAAACAAATCATCATGAAATTGTATCGTGACCTCCCGTATCTTTTTATTGGTGCACTCGTGTTTTTCCCAAACATGGTGTAAGTTGGAGCCAAGAAGCACCAATTCTATATCATCGATGTTTTCAATGCTATCACCAACCAATCGACGAACATTTTTCCCATTAAGAATAAAGTTCAGCTCCATTTCTGGGTGAAAATGCATCGGATAATCAAAAAATTCCTTGGTACGATCCTCCACAAGAAAGCTATCCTCTGGCGATAATGGAACTATCTCTCTGTGAATCTTTTTCAATATATCCACGCTCTTCCTGTTTTTTGAATCTATTGGTTATTTTTATGACAATATGCTATCATCTTAATAGTGTCATTTTATTTAGCTTTGGGTTGATTATTATACCATTTATTGGACTTGCATTGGCAAATTAATCAAATAATCATAGGTTCAAAATTTTTTTATTGAGTTAGTTTTTTTAACTACAACACCTTTGCTCTTTCTTGTCAAAGGTGTTGTTTGTTTTTGGAAAATATCGATTCAATATTCACTTGCTTATTCCTAAAATAAAGCAAGGCCTGAAGCAATGAAGTTACTTTGTATAAACCTAAAGGTTGGTATGGGAACATAGCTGTCCGGGTCAATTCAAAAATTAAGGGTGGTAATTTAAATGCAGAAGTTAAAGATCCTTTAATTCCTTTAAAATCATTTCTATACATTTTTTGGCATCCCCGAACAACATTTTAGTGTTCTCTTTAAAAAATAACTCATTTTCAATACCAGCATAACCAGGTTTCATACTTCTTTTATTAATTATAATGTGCTTAGCATTTTCAACCTCTAAAATAGGCATACCATAAATAGGGCTTGAAGGGTCATTGTGAGCTGCAGGATTAACTACATCATTTGCACCTACGACAAATACAACATCAGTATTTTTAAACTCAGGATTAACATCTTCCATTTCTGCAAGCTTATCATAATCTACATTTGTTTCTGCTAATAAAACATTCATATGCCCAGGCATTCTTCCGGCAACAGGGTGTATGGCATATT
The DNA here is from genome assembly GCA_965367725.1 of uncultured Maribacter sp. GTDB lineage: Bacteria > Bacteroidota > Bacteroidia > Flavobacteriales > Flavobacteriaceae > Maribacter_A. The sequence goes on from CBDUKE010000078.1 coordinate 8,242, forward strand.
TAACTTCTATGCCTTTATTAACGAGTAATTGTTCTAATTCATGAATAGCATGTTGTGCTTGTGCCACAGCAAGTCCATATCCAGGAACAATAATTATTCTGTTAGAATAATTCATCAATATTGCTACATCACTAGCTGTGGTTTTTTTGACCGTTCCTTGTATTTTACCAGAGCTACCTTCATTGCCTGTTATATCGGTATCTCCAAAACCACTAAAAATTACATTAAAAAGTGATCTATTCATTGCATCACACATAGCAAAAGTCAATATTGTTCCAGCAGAGCCTACTAAGATTCCTCCAGTCAACATTACCATATTTCCATATAAAAAACCTCCGAGTGCAGCAGCTAGTCCTGTAAATGAGTTTAAAAGAGATATTACTACGGGCATATCTGCACCCCCAATAGGTAGTACAAATAAAATTCCATAAGTCAGAGCTCCAAAAAAGAGTATATATAAATAGAGTTGACTATCAGTGCCGGAATAAGCCATAAAAGCGGCAAAAACAATTAAAACAATAATGATTATATTGTTTAATATATTGTACTTAGGTAGTCGAATAGGTTTAGTGATAGTGCCATTAAGTTTACCCCAAGCAATCATACTACCTGAAAATGAGATACTACCAATTATAATTCCCGCTAAAATGGTCACTATAGAAATAGTGTCTCCGACATAATGATGGAACTCTATTAATGCAATAAGAGCGGCACTAGCCCCTCCCATACCATTAAACAGTGAAACTAATTCAGGCATTTTTGTCATTGCTACTTTTTTAGCAACTACCCAACCTATAATAGTTCCTATAATGATAGCAATACCAATTAGTGAATAAATGAACATTGGGACTTCACCCTGATACAAAAAGATAGTACCAAAAATTGCCAGGGTCATACCTGCGGCGGCTATTAAATTACCTTTTCGTGCAGTTTCAGGATGTCCTAGCATTTTTAAGCCAAGAATATACGTTATTGATGCTATGAGATAAATAAATTCCAGGCTAAATATATATTCCATTATTTTTTCCTTTTAAACATTTCTAACATGCGGTCAGTTACGACAAATCCACCAACAACGTTTAAGGTTCCGAGTAATACCGCTACAAAACCAAGTGCCAATGCAAGAATATTCTCAGGATCTGCACCCAGCATCACTATAATGGCCCCAATTATTACCACCCCATGAATTGCATTTGCACCAGACATTAACGGAGTATGTAATACTGCCGGAACATGCCCAATTACTTCAACCCCAACGAATATCATTAGAATGACGATATAAATCATTTGGAGGTTATTGCTAATAAAATCTATTAATTCTGTCATAATTATTCGTTTTGTCCGTTTTGTCTGATTTCCCCATTAAATACAATTAGAGTTTCATCAGTTATTTGTTCATCCAAATCCCATTTAAATTGATTGCCCTCAGTTAAATGCATTAAATAATTATACATGTTTTTTGCAAATAAATCACTTGCATTTGTAGATACACTTTCTGGAGCTATAGTGGTTCCAATAATCTTCACACCATTTTTAATCACTGTTTTATTAAATTTACTCAACTCGCAATTTCCACCTTGAGCAGCTGCTAAATCAATAATAACTGCACCATTTTTCATTTTCTCAACCTGATCTTTTGTAATTAACACAGGTGATATTCTACCCGGAACCATGGCGGTGGTAATTACAAGATCTGCCTTGAACAGAGATTCATTTACAGCTTCTTTCTGGCGTCTTGCATAGTCTTCAGAGGCAATTTTTGCATAACCACCTTCAGACTCTTCCCCTTCATTATTAACTGTGATAAATTTTGCACCAAGAGATTCCGTCTGTTCTTTGGTTTCTAATCGAATATCAGTTGCTTCAACGATAGCTCCCAAACGCTTCGCTGTAGCAATAGCTTGTAATCCGGCAACACCAACACCATAAACTAAAACCCTTGCAGGTGTGATTGTCCCAGCAGCTGTCATCATTAGAGGAAAAATTTTAGTCATTTCATAAGCTCCTCTAATAACTGCTTTATAACCGGCTAAGTTACTTTGAGAACTTAAGACATCCATATCCTGTGCTCTGGATATTCGCGGTATAGCATCCAATGAAAGGGCTGTTGCTCCTCTCTTTGATATTATTTGCATATCATTTGGATGGGATTTATGAAAAAGTTGAGCAATTATTATCTGTCCTTTTTTTAATTTTTCCATTTCTTCATTATCAAAAGGATTTATTTTTATTAAAACATCGGCTTTACTAAAAATATCTTTTTTACTACGAATAGGAGCACCTGCCTTACTATAATCAGAGTTTTTATAACTTGAATTTGCACCAGCATTTTCTTCAACTCTAACTTCAAATCCTTTATCAACAAGTTGTTTAGCTATTTTTGGCGTGATAGCTACCCGCTTTTCTCCTTTTTGGGTTTCTTTTAAAATACCTATTTTCATAGTTTTAATGTTAATTGTATTTGCGGTAAACTTAAAGAATATTAAATGCAGAAACTCTGACTTATATCATATTTACCAAGAATCGAATATACGACCCATTTGCCACAATTATTGAAAGGTTTTTAGAATAATTTGATGAAGAAAGGTGATTGTTTTAGAATTCAAAAAGGAAGCTATTAAGCATACACTCAACGGTAAGTAATTTGTGTGGTATACTTTATACATATTTTCATGTGGCCTGCCCCTTTTTGTATAAATTTATCAAAATTTGAATCCAGTCCTACCCCTCAATATTTTTGGAAAAAACCGTTTATGGTATAACATTTTCAGTATTAATCAGTTTATATAGTATTGAAAAAATCTGTGCACATAGCGTATATTACAGCAATGGTCGTAATTACCTTGGTAGTGACCGTGTATTTATTTTATATAGGTTTTACCTATTATAACACTTCACTGGAAGAACGATTCTACCATCCTAGACATAACTGGTTTAAACCAAGTGGCATTTATGGCCAAGGTCTTGGAATCCTCGGAACCTTGATGATTTTTTTTGGGGTAACCGTCTACATTATGCGAAAACGATATAATTTTTTAGCCAAATACATACGGTTGAAGTATTTGTTGGAATTCCATATTTTCTTATGTACGCTAGGCCCCATACTTGTACTTTTTCACACCGCCTTTAAGTTCGGGGGAATCGTTTCAGTGGCTTTTTGGAGTATGGTTGCAGTGGTATTAAGTGGTGTCGCCGGTAGGTTTATATATAATCAGATTCCTAAAACGATTGAAGGTCGCCAGATGACCATGAATGAACTTAAGGAAATGAAAACCGACCTGGCTGTGGTTTTACACCAAAAATTTAATTTGGAATCAAATACCTTGGATATCATTTCTGATTTAATGAGCGAAGGGAATACCACGGACAATCGAAAGAAATTAGGCTATTTGAAAAAAATATTAAATCGGAAAGACTTACCAAAATCTGATAGAAAGAGCATTATGAAAATGGTGCGAAGTGAAATTTTGCTCTCCAAAAAAATTTCGAGATTACAGACCATGCAAAGATTGTTCAAATATTGGCATGTCGCCCATATGCCTTTTGCCTTAATTATGCTGGTCATTGTTATTATTCATATCGGGGTTACCCTGGCTTTTGGTTATAAATGGATATTTTAAAAAGGTAGGGTATATCCATTATCAATTGTTTAAACTAATACAACCTAACATACAATCTGATGAATGAAGTTTTATTGGAAGAACTGCTTGTTTACGGAACGGTGTTCCTTCTTTGTGCTTTAACCGTATTCTTCTATCTCAGAAAAAAGAATAAAAAGACAATAGAAACTGTAAAGAAGGTTGCTATTGCCAAAGAGGAAGGGCTTTTTGAACCGGTTTCATTATATCCTTTTATAGATCTGAACGCTTGTATTGGGAGTGGCGCCTGTATATCTGCCTGTCCGGAAAAAGACATTCTTGGTATTGTAAATGGTATAGCCACAGTCATCAACACTTCAAATTGCATAGGTCATGGGGCTTGTTTTCACGCTTGCCCAGTAGAAGCCATATCCCTTAAGATTGGTACTGAAAAAAGAGGAGTAGACCTACCACATGTCAGTGAGGATTATGAAACCAATATCAAAGGCATGTACATTGCTGGAGAATTGGGAGGTATGGGCTTAATAAAAAATAGTGTTGAGCAAGGGCAACAAGCCATGCAAAACATTGCCAAGAACAAAAAACCAGCCAAAGAAAATGTACTCGATGTGGTGATTATCGGAGCAGGACCAGCGGGAATTTCAGCTACTTTGGCCGCCAAAGAACTAGGGCTATCATCGATCACCTTAGAACAAGACTCATTAGGAGGAACGGTATACACTTTTCCAAGATCTAAAATCGTCATGACGGCACCTATGAACCTTCCACTCTACGGAAAGGCAAAATTGTACAATACCAGTAAAGACGAATTGCTACAATTGTGGAATAAGGTTATTTCGGAACATGATCTGGAAATCCTCGAACACACCAAAGTTGAAAGCATAACACCCATAGAAAATGAAACGTTCAGAATAACTACCAATACCGGTAACGAATTTATTTGCAACCAGGTTTTGCTTTCCATAGGACGAAGAGGAACACCAAGAAAATTAGGTGTTCCGGGAGAAGACACCCAAAAAGTGGCGTATCGCTTGTTGGAACCTGAGCAGATATCCAACAAAAAAATAATAGTTGTCGGGGGTGGCGATTCTGCCATTGAATCCGCCTTACTATTGAAAGACGGGAATGAGGTAATCCTTTCCTATAGAAAAGATAAATTTTCTAGACTTAAGCCCAAAAACAGGGAACACATCGAGGAGGCTATAGCCAATAACTCGATTAAGGTCGTATATAATTCTAATTTGGTGTCAATAAACGACAAAAGCGTTTTGATCAATACCGAAGATGATGAAGCCATGGAGATTAAAAATGATATGGTCTTTATTTTTGCAGGTGGTGAATTGCCTACCAGCTTTTTACAAAATGCCGGGATTGAAGTCTCCAAACGCTTTGGGCATATAATGAAAAAACACTGATAATGGCTTGAGAGCAAGTATAAAACATATAGTATTCTTATTTCTTCTGGCCATTTCATTTTCCTATGGGCAAATATCCCCTGGTGACTTATCTGAATCCCATGCCGAATTGGAAGGGATGAGTAATTGTACCTTATGCCATGACTTGGGCGATAAGGTTTCTGATCGAAAATGTCTGGAATGCCATACCGAAATTCAATCACTAATCAATAAAAAAAGTGGCTATCATGCGGAATCCACGGTAAAAGCTAAAGATTGTTTTGAATGTCATAGCGATCATCATGGTCGTAAATTCGACATGGTCCGTTTTGATGAGGACAATTTTGACCATGACCTAACGAGCTATGAACTCGAAGGGGCCCACGAAGAGGTTGATTGCAGAAAATGCCACGTTTCAGAAAATATTGCCGATGCCGAGATAAGAAAAAGAAAGAAAACCTTTTTGGGGTTGGATGAAACCTGTCTATCCTGTCATGATGATTACCACCAGGAAACCCTATCGATTACCTGTGTTGATTGCCATGATATGGAAGGTTTTAAACCCGCACCCAAGTTTGACCATGATGAGGCAGATTTTCAACTAAAAGGGGAACATGCCAATGTTGATTGTCTTGAATGTCATCAAATGACGACGAGAAATGGTCAGGAATTTCAAGAATTCACCGATTTGTCATTTAACGATTGTGTTTCATGTCATGATGACCCACACAACAACCAATTGGAAGGCCAGTGTATCCAATGTCATACAGAAACGGCTTTTACGGACTTTGTTGGAAAAGGAAATTTTGACCATGACCTTACCGACTTTACTTTAAGGGGAAAGCATAAAACCGAGGATTGTTTTAGTTGTCATGCAAAATCCACAGATCCTCTTGAAGTTTTTCAGGACCGAAGTAATGTCAATGAAAATAGCTGTGTAAAATGCCATGATGATACACATGAAGGCAAATACGGTAATGAATGTGTTAAATGCCATCGGGAAAGCAGCTTTTTTTCCTTACGCTCCATGGACTTTTTTGATCATACCACCACAGATTATCCATTGGAAGGGAAACACCAAGAAGTAGATTGCAGACAATGTCATGAGAAAAGATTTACAACCCCTATCGATTTTACAGCCTGTAACAATTGCCATGATGATTATCACAGCGGGGAATTCAAGGAAAATGGGGTTTCCCCGGATTGTGTGGAATGTCATTCCCTCGAAAAAGGATTTGATTATAGTCTATATACCCTGGAACAACATCAAGAGACAAAATTTCCCTTGGAAGGAGCGCATAGTGCAACCCCATGTTTTGCGTGTCACGTGAGTGAAGATGACAAAAGATGGAGGTTCAGGGAATTGGGTGAAACCTGCGTTGATTGTCATCTAGATAAACATGAGGGTTATATCAGTGAAAAATATTACCCACAAGATGATTGTAAAAGCTGTCATAGCAATGATGCTTGGACAACCGTTGATTTTGACCATGATCAAACCAAATGGCCATTGAACGGCAAACACACTGAAGTGTCTTGTAGAGAATGTCATTTCAACGAAATAGCTGATAATAAGACACCTACCGAACAGGAATTCGCTAACTTGGATACGAAGTGTATTTCCTGTCATGAAAATAAACATGACGAAACCTTTGCAATAGACGGGGTAACCGATTGTACAAGATGCCATGTGACGACTAGCTGGTTTCCGGAAACGTTCAACCATGACCTAACTAATTTTCCACTGGAAGGAGAACATGCAATAATCCAATGTAGTGCCTGCCATGAGGTTGCCAATACAAGCGGGGAAATTGAAGTAATCTATAAAATACAGAAGTTTAGATGTATCGACTGTCACTTACAATA
>CBDUKE010000079.1:0-14981 GCA_965367725.1 uncultured Maribacter sp.
AGCCGTTATTCTTCAATAGTGCCAACCAACCAAAGGAACTATGATTAAATTCTTTAAAAAACAGCAACAAAAATTAATGCTAGAAAAGAAAATCAAAAAAGCCAAATACCCAATCATCATGAATCATTCTGTTAAACTCATATTTGCTTATCTGCTTTTCGTTACGTTTAGTTGTGCCGACGGGCAAAGAACCTATGACATCCTTATTAAAAATGGGCAAATTATTGATGGTTCCGGCGAGCCTTCCTTTATAGGCGACATCGGAATCAATGCGGATACTATCGCAGCTATAGGCACATTGGAGAATGCAATAGGATTAAATGAAATCGATGCCTCTAATTTAGTGGTAGCGCCCGGCTTTATAAATATGCTGAGTTGGGCTACGGAAGCTTTGATTGAAGATGGAAAATCCCAAAGCGATATTCGGCAGGGTGTCACCTTAGAGGTTTTTGGCGAAGGTTGGTCTATGGGTCCTTTGAACGAATCATCTAAAAAAGCGATGCAGGGTATTTCTGATGGCAATATCAAATACGACATAACCTGGAATACTTTGGATGAATATTTACAATTTCTTGAGAAGAAGGGGGTCTCGCCCAATATAGCTTCATTTGTAGGAGCCACTACCTTACGTATCAATACTGTGGGGTTCGAGGACAGGGCGCCTACTCCTGTAGAACTGGATTCCATGCGCCAGATGGTACGACAAGCCATGGAGGAGGGTGCCATGGGAATAGGTTCATCATTAATATATGCACCGGCATTCTATTCGAGTACCGAAGAACTTATTGCCCTTTGCAAAGTAGCTTCTGAATATGATGGCATGTACATTTCACATATGCGCAGTGAGGGCAACAGGCTACTGGAAAGTTTAGACGAGCTTATCCGGATTGCAGATGAGGCCAAAATAAGGGCAGAGGTCTACCATCTGAAGCAAGGAGGAAAGGATAATTGGCATAAACTCGACCTAGTTATTGCAAAAATTGATTCGGCCCGAAAAGCAGGTCATCATATTACCACAGACATGTACAATTATACGGCAGGGGCAACTGGTTTGGACGCTTCCATGCCACCATGGGTACAAGAAGGTGGTTATGAAAAATGGTCTGAACGATTACAGGACCCTAAAATCCGAAAGCGTTTGTTAAAGGAAATGACCACGCCCACAGACGAATGGGAAAGTTTGATGATGGGAACAGAATCGTACGATGACATCATACTCATTGGTTTTAAAAACGATAGCTTAAAACACCTAACAGGTAAATCATTGGCGGAAGTGGCCAAGATAAGAAATACCTCCCCGGTGGAAACAGCAATGGATTTGGTGGTTCAAGATGGCAGCCGTGTGGGCACGGTTTATTTTCTTATGTCCGAGGAAAATGTAAAAAAGCAGATTAAACTGCCTTATATGAGCTTTGGTTCTGATGCAGAGTCTTCTGCCCCAGAAGGTGTTTTTTTAGAATCGAGCACACATCCCAGAGCATATGGGAACGTTGCCCGCCTATTGGGAAAATACGTGCGAGAGGAAAAATTAATACCATTGGAAGAAGCCATCTACAAGCTTACCACCTTGCCGGCTACAAATTTAAAAATCAAACAAAGAGGAGCCTTAAAAGCGGGCTATTTTGCCGATTTGGCCATTTTTAACCCCGAGACAATTCAAGACCATGCCACTTTTGAGACGCCCATGCAATATGCCACAGGAATGCAACACGTCTTTGTAAACGGAAAACAGGTGCTCAAAGATGGGGAACATACAGGGGCATTGCCAGGAAAAGTTGTAAGAGGACCGGGATATAAACTGAAAAAATGAAAAGTATAGTCAAATATATTCTTATCGCCCTAATAGTAAAGGGATATTCATTAAATGCCCAACAAGAATCAAATATCCAGAAGTTGGACGCCATGATTGTACAAGGAATGAATGATTGGAAAGTTCCGGGACTAGCCGCAATCGTTGTTAAAGATGGGAATGTGGTCTTTCAAAAAACCTATGGCGTCAAAAATGTACAGACCAAAGAACCCGTGAATGAAAACACCTTGTTCGCCATGGCCTCAACGACAAAGGCCATTGTTGCCCTGTCACTTGGAATGTTGGTCGACGAGGGCAAACTGAAGTGGGACGACAAGGTAATTGAGCACCTCCCCTATTTTAGGCTTTCAGACCCTTATATCACCGCCAATGCCCGTGTAAAAGATCTTTTGACACACAATCTGGGAATAGGCAATGCAGATTTGCTTTGGTTCATAGATAGCACATCTACCCGACAAACCCTTAGGAATTTCCAAAATGCAAAAAAAGCATATCCACTACGTGGGGGCTTCACATATCAGAACATTATGTATGTGGCAGCAGGAGAGGTCATAGGGGCGATAAGCGGTAAGCACTGGACGGATTTTGTAAAGGAAAGGGTCTTTATACCCTTGGAAATGAACCGTACCCAGGCAAAAGCCATAAATATTCTTAAAGCAGGTAATTATGTGACCCCATACAATTATGACCCAGAAGAGGGCATTGTTAAGGTACCGCATTCATTTGCCGACCAAATTGGGGCTGCAGGAATGATTTGGTCTGCTCCCAAGGACGTCAGTAATTATTTGACATTTTTGGTCAACGACGGGGTGTACAAAAATGATACCTTGGTGAAACCAACGACCTTTGCCTATCTCTTTAAACCACATGCTTTACAGCCTGAAGGAGGCATGTACCCAACCACCGCGCTGACCAAACCAAACTGGAACACCTACGGCCTCGGATGGTTTCAACAAGATTATCGTGGTTCAAAACTCGACTTTCATACAGGTAGCCTAGGCGGGTTAGTCGCCATTGCAGGAGTATTACATGATAAAAACATGGCTGTTTACGTATTTGCCAACCTAGACCATGCCGAATTGCGCCATGCCATTATGCTCAAGGCCATAGATTTATTTGTTTTCAATGATGATGCTCGCGATTGGCATACCGAAGTTTTTAAACTGTATAATGGGATTAATAAAAAAAATATCGAGAAACAAAAAAAGAAAGTTGATGAACGCGTAAAAAATACAAAACCAAGCTTGCCGTTGAGCGCCTATAAAGGAGTGTATAATAATAAGATGTTGGGGAATGCGACGGTTACTCAGATTGGCGACATTTTAGAAGTAAATTTCAATTCCCATATATCATATCGAGCCTCACATTGGCATTATGATACTTTTATCACCAACAAAGATCCATCATGGGATGAAAAATTTGAAATTCGTTTTGATTTAAATAATAAAGGGAAGGTAAAACAGCTTGATTTTATGGGGGCAATATTTACAAAGAAAGAGTGATGGTATGATTGAATTTTTTAGGCGAATCCGGCAAAATCCAATTATGGAAAACCAAACAGGTAAACCTGCCTGCCGGCAAGGCAGGTACCTTGGAAAATATAGGTACAATAATACAATCAACCTTATGCAGCAGCAGATTTTTTCTTATGTTTTTTTTCTTTTTTTCTTGAGTTTTTTACAAGCGCAAACACCGCAACAATCTTATTTTGAATGGACGGAATTGCCCTTTAGTAAAGAAGAGTTGGCACAGCGTCGTGAGAACTTAGTGTCACAGCTAAAAGCCCAAAACAAAACAGGTTTGGTGTTGGTTCCCGCTAAAGACGGCTTCTCCTATGGTGAAACCTTTAGGCAATTGGATGACTTTTATTATTTCACAGGTTTGGAATTACCTAACGCTATCCTAGCTATTGAAATAGCAAACGGCAACACCATTGTATTCACCCCAGAAATGGACCTGCGTTTTCATAGCAACTCAAGGCCCAACGATTTTCCCGGTCGCCCCTTACTTAATGACCCGGAAATAACCAACGAATCTGGACTCCTATTAAAAAACATTGATGATTTTGCCGCCTTTGTCGCTTCTAAAGCCAGTACACCCATTTTGATAAATAATGGTAGGGAAGGCAACATGCTATTCGCTTCCAACGAATATATAGCGACACATTCACCTGTTCAAGTATTAATGCAGGCCTTAAAGACCAAACACAACATTTCGAAATTTGAAAACAGCTATAAGGCAATTGCAGAAGTGCGTATGATAAAATCAAGGGCTGAAATTGAAATTATGGAAAAGGCTTCAAATATTACCCTAAAGAGCATAAAAGAAGCGGCCAAAAGCATTCAACCCGGGATTGATGAACGTTATCTGGAAGGGATTTTGGAAGGTCATTATAAAAAACTGGGAGCACAGCGTTTGGCTTTTGGTTCCATAATAAAATCTGGCCCTAACGCTTTATGGCCATGGCGTATTTTGGCAACACATTACAACAGAAGAAATCGCATTATGGAAGCTGGTGATTTGGTGATTTTTGATGTAGGATGTGAATACAACAACTACGTTAGTGACATGGGTAGAACATTTCCCGTCTCTGGAAAATTCACCCCACGCCAAAAAGAGATTTTAACTATGGAAGTTGGTGTTGCCGATCAAATCATAGCCTATATAAAGCCAGGAATTACATTTAAGGACATTCGAAAGCTTACAGACAAAATCATTCCAGAAGATGCTAAAAAATATATGCAAGTTGGTTTATTCTTTGGTCATCATTTAGGGCTTTCAACAGGAGACCCGGATTTACCCGAAGCTGTTCTAAGGCCAGGAATGATTTTTACCGTTGAACCCTGGTATTATAACCATGATGAACAACTATCAGTATTCACTGAAGACATTGTTTTAGTCACCGAAGATGGTTGTGAGGTATTGAGTAATAACTTACCAAGAACTCCGGAAGCCTTAGAACAATTAATGAAGCAATAGTATTTGCATTATTACCAACAACAGCCAAGCGGAACAATTCAATTTGCTTTAACCAAAACCTATCACTAATTTCACACCCAACCTTGTGGCAAAAAAGCTTTTGCACTCACGAAAACAGGTCGTGAAAGCAACTAGCCAGTAACGGCTCCTTTGGCTATAAGCGCCTAAGCGTAATCCCACACTTTGTCTTATCCATGTGTTGTTTTAAAGCCCATTTTTTGTATTTATATTTTAATTTAAACGAAACAAGATGATTACCCTATTAAGAACAAAACATTCTATTTTTTTATTTTTAGCTATCGTTTTATTAGTTGGCTGTAAACAAGAAAAAGACCAAGAACCTTTGGTCGATAACTTGTTATTAAAAGAATGGACAGGGCCCTATGGCGGTGTTCCTGCATTTGACCAAATGAAAGTTGAAGATGTAAAAGATGCAATGCTCCAAGGTATGGAGTTAAATCTAAAAGATATTGATGCCATAGCAAATAATACGGATGCTCCCACTTTCGAAAATACCATTGAAGCAATGGAACGTTCAGGTGAAGAATTAGATAGGGGCTTTACCTATTATGGCATTTTAAGCGGTAATATGTCCACCCCGGAATTCAGAGCCATTCAAACTGAATTGGCACCTCTATTCTCCGAGTTCCGATCAAAAATCACCCAAAATGAGGCCTTGTTTCAGCGTGTGAAAGCAGTCTATGATGCTTCACAGGAAAAACCGCTTGATGCCGACCAACAACGCGTTGTTGAGTTGACATATAAAGGATTTGCGATGAACGGGGCAGAACTTGATAAGGAGAAAAAAGAACGATATGCAGCTATCAACAAGGAATTATCCAGTCTATATACCAAATTTTCTAACAATGTTTTACACGATGAGGAAAACTATATCACTTATCTAACAAAGGATCAATTAGGCGGTTTATCTGACGGCTTTATTAAATCTGCAGCAAAAATAGCAGCCGACAAAGGTCAAGAAGGCAAATATGCCATTACCAACACAAGGTCTTCCATGGATCCTTTTTTAAGATATTCTACAGAAAGGGAGTTACGCAAACAAGTATGGACCAATTATTATTCAAGGGGAGACAATGGGGATGAATATGACAATAATCAAATTATCGCTGCTATTCTTAAGCTTCGAAGAGAGCGTGTTGAGCTATTAGGGCATAAAAATTATGCAGAATGGCGTTTACAAGACCGAATGGCAAAAACCCCTGAAAATGCCATGGCACTAATGGAAGCCGTTTGGCCAGCCGCCATTGCAAGAGTTGCTGAAGAAGTAGCGGATATGCAAGCGGTCGCAGACAAAAATGGCGATAACATTACTATTGAACCATGGGATTATCGCTACTACGCGGAAAAAGTCAGAAAAGTAAAATACGATTTAGACTCAGATGAGGTTAAACAATACCTTCAGCTTGATAAGCTTACCGATGCTATGCATTATGTAGCGGGGCGTTTATTTAACTACAACTTCACTCCGGTTCCGGAAGGATCAGTGCCTGTTTTTCATGAAGATGTAAAAGTTTGGGAAGTAACAGATAAAGACTCTGGGGAAAATATTGGACTTTGGTATCTAGATCCATACGCAAGACAAGGCAAACGTTCTGGAGCTTGGGCAACAACCTATAGAAGTCATACTACTTTTGATGGAAAGAAAAATGTTTTGGCCTCAAACAATTCAAACTTTGTAAAACCAGCTCCAGGAGAAGCATTGTTGGTATCTTGGGATGATGCTACTACGTTCTTTCATGAATTTGGACATGCAGTACACTTCTTCTCTTCAAATGTAAGATACCCGACTTTAAATGGAGGGGTTAGGGATTATACGGAATTCCAATCACAATTACTTGAACGCTGGTTATCGACAGACGATGTTATCAGTCGTTTTTTAATACATAATAAAACCGGTGAGCCAATGCCGGCAGCATTAGTGGCAAAAATTAAAAAAGCATCGACATTCAATCAAGGATTTTCAACTACAGAGTATTTAGCATCAGCCATTATGGATATGAAATTCCACCTTGCAGATCCAACAAATATCGATGTAGACAAATTTGAACGTGAAACGCTTGCTGAATTAAAAATGCCTAAAGAATTACCAATGCGTCACCGGACGCCTCAATTTGGACATGTATTCTCAGGTGAAGGTTATGCAACAGCTTATTATGGCTATATGTGGGCAGATGTGTTGACAGCTGATGCTTCAGAAGCATTTGCCGAAGCTCCAGGAGGTTTTTACGATAAAGAAATGGCAGACAAACTTGTTAAGTATTTATTTGCACCAAGAAATTCCATGGACCCAGCTGAGGCATATCGCTTATTTAGAGGGCGTGACGCTAAAATTGAAGCCCTAATGAGAGATAGGGGGTTTCCTGTAACCACAGAATAAGAACTAATAATTAAATTACTAAAACCATGAATCCAATAATCAGGAATATTTTGGCTGTTATTTTTGGTTGGTTAGGAGGTAGTGTTGTCAATATGGGACTCATAAAATTTGGCCATAACCTATTTCCTATCGCGGGTATTGACCCAAATGACATGAACGCATTAGCGGATGTGATGCCAACATTGGAATTTCAATACTTTATTTTTCCTTTTTTGGCGCACGCTTTAGGTACATTTTCTGGGGCGACTATTGCCGGTTTAATGGCTGCTAGCCACAATATGAAATTCGCTTTGGTTATTGGTGGTTTGTTTCTGTTGGGAGGAATTATGGTCAATTACATGATTCCTGGACCAATTTGGTTTGCGGTCTCGGATATTGTTATCGCATATATACCTATGGCCTGGCTTGGTGGAAAACTAGCCGGGAATATTTCAAGAAAGAAACTAAATTGAGGTGAATAGAAGAATTATACTATGCGAATACTATTTCTTATTACGCCTTTGCTTCTAATTGTTTTGGCCTGTAATACTGAAAAAGATGAAAAATCAGCGTCAGTTTACCATGGGACAATGGCTGAAATTAGCTTTGACCAAACCAAGTGGAAGACTAAAGAGGGTTTGGATTATCCTTACAGGGATAAAATGCTGAATAGCATAGTTTACAATGATACGGTAAGGACGCTAAATAAAAATGAAATTTTAGACCTCCTTGGTGAACCAGACCGAAGTAATGAGGGTTATCTTTATTATACGATATCCCAAAGGCGTCTAGGCTTTTGGCCTTTACATACCAAAACATTGGTCATTAAACTAACGGGGGATACTACAATAGACTGGATCAAAATACATGAATAGGGGAAATTGAAATGTATTGAAATAAATCAGCAGTTGAAAAAGGTTCTAACCTGCCGGTAGGTAGGCAGGTTCATTTTAGAATACCCCTAGAATTTCCGAGTATTTATAATTTAAATGACGATAAAGCATAAATCACTGTTAATCAACGTTTAAAATTTGTGTCAGTCAGGTTTTTCAACTATCTTTTGCCTATGATTAGTTTAGATAAAATAGATAATAAGGAATTCCTGGAAAAATCCATACACCATTTAGAGGCTACTGGCTTTGAAAGTATAAAAGCTGATATTGATGGTTATGAAACCCCAAAATCATATCTTAAAAGAGGAAGTGATATTAAAATCACCCCAGATATTGTAGCCCTTAAAAATGGAATGAAGTATTTCTTTGAGATAAGTCTTAAATCGGAGAAACCACTGCAATTAAAATCTAAATGGTTGTTTTTAGATGCCTTGAGCCGTTTGAAATCAAATAGATTCCGGATAATAACCACTAAAGGGCATTATAAGTTCACTGAAAATATGTTGGAGGATATAAATCTGACCAATAAATCGCCTATTAGGATTTAGTTGCTTGCACTCTTTATTTTTTCAGCATTCCTACATGTGGTATGCCGTCTTCTAAATACCCTTCGCCCACCTGTTTAAATCCAAGGGAATTGTAGAATTTCTTTAAATAAGACTGGGCTGAAAGATGTATTTTAGTTTCGTTCAAATATTCATGAACCGCTTTTATTGAGGCATTCATAATCTCATAACCATAGCCGTATTTGCGTTCCGTGTTTTTTACAACCACCCGGCCAATACTTGCTTCCTTAAAATAATCCCCGGGTTTGAAAATTCTAGCATAAGCAACTACTTCATTATTTTTAGTCCCAACAATGTGAAGTGCTTTTTGGTCTTTACCATCTAAATCCTGGTATGCACAACCTTGCTCTACCACAAATACCTCAGCACGTAATTGTAGTATCCCATACAATTCGTCTATTGAAAGCTCTTCAAACTTTTTTACGGTAATCTTCATATTAGTCTTGAACTATAATTTGCTTGACATCACACTTACCAAATTCCGGTTGAATGTTTATATGGTTTATTCCAAATTTGTGATACATCTCTTCTTCAATCCGATCCAATATAATATCGAATTCAGAAAGCTTTATATCCTTTAAAAAATCTATATGGGCCTCAAGATGTACCTCATCTTCATTCAACTGCCAAATATGTACATGGTGTACATTTTTTATCGAATCGATGTTGTTGATGGCTTCCACGATTTTTTGAACATGTATGGTATTGGGGGTAAATAACATCAAGACTTTGGTCGATTCTTTCAAAAGGTCATATCCCATATAAATAAGGTATAGGGCAATAAGAAGGGTCAATGCGGGGTCAACCCAATACATTTGATAGAATTTCATTAACAAACCACCTACTAAAACAGCAACGGAAGCCATCATATCGGTAAATAAATGTAAATATGCTGATTTCATGTTCATATTGCGTTCAGCATCCTTTTTAAGTAATAAAACACTGAATCCGTTCGCTGCAATACCTAGTAGAGCTAACCATATGACCAAGTTCGATTCAATTTCCCTAGGTGCCATAAAGCGTTCTATAGCCTCAATAATCAAAATAACTGCAACAATGATCAAGGTTGCGGCATTCACAAACGCAGCAATTATCTCTGCTCGTTTATAACCAAAGGTCTTATTGCTAGATGCCTTCTTTTTTGAAAGAACCGTAGCTCCATAACTAATAATAAGTGAAAGTACATCGCTAAAGTTATGCAGTGCATCAGATAATAAGGATAAGCTTCCTGAAATCAATCCACCTACTGCCTGGGAAATCGTAATAAGTATATTCAGTAAAATCGATATGACGAGATTCTTACCTTTTAGGTCAGTATGGGCTTTTGAATGATCGTGGTTATGTGCCATATTCCAATGGGAGGGCTGATAATGAATCTACTTCTAGTAAAACTAAAAATACGTGGTTATGAACAAGCAATTTTTTCAATGCGCCGTTCATGTCTTCCTCCCTCAAATTTAGTTTTTAGAAAAACGGTAACCATTTCCAGAGCTTGAGGCAAAGAAATAAAACGAGCCGGTAAACTTAATATATTTGCATCGTTATGTTCGCGTGCTAATTGTACGATTTCTTTGTTCCAACATAAGGCGCAACGTATCTTTTGATGTTTATTCGCAGTCATTGAAGCTCCGTTACCACTTCCACAAATGACGATTCCGTAATTTACTTTACCTTCTTCTACATCTTTGGCAACAGGATGAACGAAATCAGGATAATCAACACTATCACTACCATCAGTACCATAGTTACTAACTTCAATATTCATTGACTTTAGAAGGCCTATTATAGCTAATTTGTATTCGGTTCCCGCATGATCGTTCCCTATTGCTATTTTCATTTTTTAAAGAATGGGTTTGCTACAAATGTACAAATACATTGTCATTCACAACAAATAGAAAGTAAAGACGTTAAGTGATTGGAATGTATTTTATATTCATTGTTATTAACTTACCAATACCGCTTGTTAACTTGTTTATAATTAACCTATAAATAGTGGTATTTAAATTTTGTTTTTCATCTTCTGTTTTGTTATACGAAACAATTAGGTAAGAAAAGAATTTACTTCTAAAATAATAGCAGTAAGTTATTAAGTTAAATCCTTTCGTAGTTAACAAAAAATCAACCTAAACTTATTAATAAATTTGTGTTGAAATAGGTTATCAATAGTCGTTGATAACAAATCTAAATGACTGATTTAGAATATAGACGACATATGATAAGATGTCGATAAACTTCTAAAGTTATATAAACATATTTTATATACACTTTTTTATAGTGACTATCAACACACTATCATAGACACCATTTGTTATTTAATTTATAAAAGAAAAATAGTATATATGTTATATATGTTGATAACATATGTAAAGGTTAAATAAACTTTAAGGAAAGCATACAGAATGTAGGTAATGGATTATAATTTGTAATTTTCCGCCCAAATAAAATTTTTAATGTCGAAGAAAAAGAAGAAAGCAAGAAACCATAGAACAAACGAAATAACAAAAGGAATCTTCACTATACTTGAAAAAGAACCTAAGAAAGGCTTTACGTATAAGCAAATTGCCTCAAGAATGGGGATAGTTGATGCCAATGAGCGGAATGAATTAATAAAGAAACTTACCCAACTTAAAGAATCCAAAAGAATTTTAGAGGAAACCAGAGGGCATTTTAAAGCCGTTGCATCAACTAAAACCTACCACACAGGAACTGTTGATATTACTGGAAGAGGAAATGCCTATATAGTCATTGAGGGAATGGAAGATGATGTATTCGTTCCGTTTAATAAGTTAAATAAGGCCTTTCATAAAGATATCGTTGAGGTATATATTTTTCCCAGAAGAAGTGGAAAGAAATTGGAGGGAGAAATAACCAGGGTCATAGAAAGAAAAAAGAACACTTTTGTGGGTATCGTTGATATGCAAAAGACTTTCGCTTTTATAAGACCATCTGACTTTAGAATGTATACTGATATTTTTGTATCGAAAGAAAAATTAGGTGCTGCTGAAGATGGTGATAAGGTGGTGGTTGAAATAACCGAATGGCCAGATAAGGCTAGTTCCCCTTTTGGTGTCATTACCAGTATTTTAGGTAAACCAGGGGAGCATAATACAGAGATACATTCCATTTTAGCCGAATATGGGCTACCTTATGAATTTCCAATTGAAGTTGAGCAGTTTGCCAATACATTGGATACTTCAATAAAAGCTGAGGAAATAGCAAAAAGAAGGGATATGAGAGAGGTACTTACCTTTACCATTGACCCTAAGGATGCCAAGGATTTTGATGATGCCTTGTCTTTTAAAATCCTTGAAAATGGCAATTATGAAATAGGAATACATATTGCCGATGTTTCACATTATCTTAAACCAGATACTATTTTGGATGATGAGGCCTATGATAGGGCAACTTCAGTTTATCTTGTTGACCGGGTTGTTCCCATGTTACCTGAAGTATTATCAAACAATGCTTGTTCATTGAGGCCAAATGAGGAAAAATACACTTTTTCCGCAATTTTTGAACTGGATGATAAAGCTGTTCTCAAGAATCAGTGGTTTGGTAGAACGGTGATAGATTCGAATGAACGTTTTGCATATGAAGAAGCCCAGTATATCATTGAAAATAAGAATGGTGATATTCCTGAAGAAATTTCTATTCGAGAGGGCGCTTATTCGGTTTCCAATGAGGTGGTAAAGGCTACTTTAACCTTGGATAAGTTAGCTAAGATTATGCGTTTGAAAAGAATGCAACAGGGTGCGATTTCGTTTGATAAGGTTGAAGTACGTTTTAATTTAAACGAAAACAATGAGCCGGAAAGTGTTTATTTCAAGGAAGCTATGGATGCCAATAAATTAATTGAGGAATTCATGCTTCTTGCGAATAGAAAAGTGGCTGAATTCATTGGTAAACAAAAACCAAAGAAAACATTTATTTATCGAATTCATGATGATCCCAATGAAGATAAATTAATAGCTTTAAACGGAATTATTTCAAGGTTCGGGCATAAACTTGACTTTAAGGATAAAAAATCCATCAGCGCCTCTTTAAATCAGCTTTTAGAGGATGTTAAGGGACAAAAAGAACAGAATCTAGTAGATACCTTGGCGATCCGTAGTATGAGCAAAGCCATTTACACCACTGATAATATAGGTCATTATGGTTTAGCCTTTGATTATTACTCGCATTTTACCTCACCCATACGCCGTTATCCAGATGTTATGGTACATAGATTACTGCAACATTATTTGGATAATGGTGCATCACCTAAAGAAGAAATTTATGAGGATAAGTGCAAACATTCCTCTGATATGGAAGGTTTAGCAGCTAGTGCCGAGCGCGATTCCATAAAATATATGCAGATAAAATTCATGCAAGACCACCAGGATAAGGAGTTTGTAGGTGTTATATCAGGCGTTACCGAATGGGGTATTTATGTTGAGATCATCGAAAATAAGTGCGAAGGCATGGTCAGGATACGGGATATAAAAGGCGATTATTATATCTTTGATGAAAAACAGTACGCAATTATTGGTGAACGGACCAAAAAGACATATCAATTGGGTGACGAGGTCATTGTTATGGTAAAAAACTCAGACCTAGTGAAACGCCATCTTGACTTTTCACTTATCGGAAAGAACGAATAAAAACGTTTTTTGGAATGGATTTTGTTTAAGTTAGTAAGAAAATACCTAAAAACTAAAACAATGAAAAATTTAGTTTGGCTTGCGGTGCTCCTGTTTACTTTTCAAACAACGAGTGCACAAGACGAAAAAACTACGCATAACCTACAACCATTTTCAGAGATTAAGGCTTTTGATGGTTTATCCATTAATTTGATAAAAGCTTCTGAAAATAAGGTGGTTATAACAGGC
This sequence comes from uncultured Maribacter sp., assembly GCA_965367725.1. Classification (GTDB taxonomy): domain Bacteria; phylum Bacteroidota; class Bacteroidia; order Flavobacteriales; family Flavobacteriaceae; genus Maribacter_A. The sequence goes on from CBDUKE010000079.1 coordinate 13,494, forward strand.
GCAAACACCAAGAACGTAGCCCTTGTAATCAATGATGGGGTTTTAAAAATACGTATGCAGGTCACTAAATTATTTAGTGGCTACAGAACATTCGTTGATGTTTATTATACCGACAAGTTAGTAGTCATAGATGTCAATGAAGATGCTAGAATAACTTCAAAAGAGGCCATTAAACAAGATGTACTTGAACTTAAGGCGCAAGAAGGTGGTGAATTGGTCATAAATGCAGAAGTTGAACAACTTTTGATCAAAACCGTGACGGGCGGAGTCATACAGGCTGCCGGTACTGCCGATTTACAGGATGTGGCCATTAACACAGGTGGTGTTTATGAAGGGAAAAAACTGATTACCAAGTTTTCTACCATTAACGTCAATGCTGGTTCCAAAGCAGAAATTTACGCTACCAATTATGTAAAGGCCACTGTAAAAGCTGGTGGTGAGGTATTGGTTTATGGCAATCCTGAAAAAATGGATGAAAAAACGGTATTTGGCGGAATAATTACTCGAATGTAACCCTTACAGATGTTAGACGATATTCAGGCGGCAATTCCATTGGGCTTTTTTTTGAGCTTTATGATTGGGCCTGTTTTTTTTGTTCTTCTTGAAACCAGTGCCGTCAAGGGCTTTAGGGCCGCTTTGGTTTTTGACCTCGGGGTTATTTTTGCCGACATTTTATTTCTCGTAGCGGCGTATTTCAGTAGCTTTCAATTGTTGGAAAACTTAAGCAACCAACCAGGACTTTTTGTTTTTGGTGGTGTTATTCTATTGGTCTACGGAATCACTACTTATTTCAAAAAAGATATTAAGAAAGACAAGCCTGCATTAAGAACGAAAAAGAGTGACTATCTAAGTCTTTTTGTAAAAGGCTTTTTATTGAATTTCATCAATATTGGCGTCCTCGTATTTTGGTTGGGAATCATTATTATTGTAGGTCCAAGTTTAGATAATGAACCAAATCGAATTCTTGTTTTCTTTTCAACCATGCTTGGCGCTTATTTGGTAACAGACATTTTCAAGATATTATTGGCGAAGCAACTAAAAAGAAACCTTACATATAAGCGAATTTCACGAATTAAAAAAGGACTGGGTATTATATTGATGATTTGTGGCTTGGTACTTATCATCAAAGGTTTCCTGCCAAAGGATAAATTCAATATCGAAAAGGGCATTGAAAAAATTGAACAGATCAGGGAATAGTATGGCATAAAACACCTCCTTAATTTTTAAAGATGTTTTTTTTAGAGGCATCGAGCGTCCCGAAGCGTCGGGAGAACCACTGTATAAACCCTTGCGAGGTTAAGCCTAGCCACTCAGCCACAATGCCATTTTAAGGCACGAATGCAGTACCTTATTCTTAAGTTTCAAGAAAAACCCCTTAAAAAACTTAAGGAGTTTTTAGAGGCATCGAGCGTCCCGAAGCATCGGGAGAACCGCTGTATAAACCCTTGCGAGGTTAAGCCTAGCCACTCAGCCACAATGCCATTTTAA